>DASRLM010000329.1:0-2312 GCA_035648455.1 Puia sp.
CCATGGTATTACAGGATACACATCTTTTTACTGCTACTGTTATGGAGAATATCCGTTACGGGAAACTCGACGCCACGGATGAAGAGGTCGTTCAGGCTGCTACGCTTTCCGGCGCCCATTCCTTCATCACACGATTGCCCAAAGGTTATCAGACAGTCCTGGAGAATGACGGCGGCAATCTAAGCCAGGGACAACGGCAATTGCTGAATATTGCGCGGGCATCGGTGGCGAGGCCCTCTATCCTGATCCTGGATGAAGCTACCAGTTCAATTGATACCCGCACAGAACAAATCATACAGGAAGGCATGGACCGGCTGATGCAGGGCCGCACCAGTTTTGTGATTGCCCATCGACTGTCAACCGTCCGTAATGCGGATGAGATCATGGTTCTGGAACATGGTGAAATCATAGAACGGGGTAACCATACCGCTTTATTGAGGCAAAAAGGCAGGTACTATGAATTATATACAGGTCAGTTTGATTAATCTAAAAAAATTTCACAGATGGAGCCTTCAATAGAAAAATTTTGGAATCTTACTGCAGCGGACATCTGCAAGACCCTTTCCTGTTCTGAAAAAGGGTTGTCTGCTGCCGATGCGAACGCGCGGTTACTGCAATACGGATCTAATACTTTACAGGTAAATTCCCGGTCATCTGCTTTTATTCTTTTTCTCGGGCAGTTCAAAAGTCCCATCACCCTGTTACTTATTGCAGCCGCCCTGTTGTCTATGGGCCTGGGAGATTATACCGATGCGGTCATTATACTGATCATTATTTTAATCAGCAGTTTCCTCGGATTCTGGCAGGAAAAAGGCGCCGCCAATGCCGTTCAGGAACTTCTGAAGATGGTACAGATACGTTGCCGTATTGTTAGGGAAGGAGTGGAAAGCGAATGGCCTTTGGAGAAAGTGGTTCCCGGAGATATCGTCATTCTTTCAGCCGGGGATGTTATTCCGGGAGATAGCCTGATCCTGGATTCCAAGGAACTATTTATAGATGAAGCGACTTTCACCGGGGAAACTTATCCCGTTGAAAAAAATGCAGGCGTCCTTCCGGCAGATACGCCCTTATCGAAAAGGAGCAATACCCTGCTGATGGGCTCACATGTCATTAGCGGAAGGGCAAGGATTCTTGTTATTCGCACCGGTAAAAGCACAGAGTTTGGTAAAATATCAGACAGGCTGCGCATCAGGCCTTCAGAAACAGACTTTGAAAAGGGCATACGACGCTTCGGTTATATGCTGATGGAAATTACGCTGATACTGGTCATCGTAATCTTTGCCATTAATGTGGTTTTACACAAACCCGCATTGGATTCATTCTTATTTTCCCTGGCGCTGGCCGTAGGCCTTACCCCCCAGTTGCTTCCTGCCATTATCACGGTGAACCTGGCTACCGGAGCCAGGGCCATGGCCAGAAAGAAAGTTATTGTCAGGCGATTGTCTTCCATCGAGAATTTTGGAAGCATGAATATCCTTTGCTCAGATAAAACAGGAACCATTACGGAAGGGAAAGTGACCATTAAAGATGCACTGGATATAAACGGAACCCATTCAGAAAAGACGCTCCGTTTTGCCGGGTTGAACTCTTCCCTGCAGCAGGGATTTCGCAATCCCATTGACGAAGCCATCTATGCAATTTGCCCGGCTTCACTAACCCCTTTTACCGTTCAATGCGAAATCCCCTATGATTTTATTCGTAAAAGGCTCACCGTACAGGTAAGCAATGAGAAAGAGAATTTCGCCATTACAAAAGGCGCTCTGAATTCCATACTGGGAATATGTGACAGGGCTGAAATGGAAACGGGAGAACTCATACCCATAGCGGCCAAACGAACCGCTATTTTGGATCAGTACAAGCAGCTAAGCGCCGCAGGCTACCGGGTCTTAGGCGTTTGCTATAAGAATTCCGGTAAAGAACACGATTTTACCCGCGAAGAGGAAACCAACATGATTTTTTTGGGATTCATCGCGCTTTTTGATCCTCCGAAAAAAGACGCGCAGGAGGCCATTGGAACATTGAAGAATTTAGGCGTAACATTAAAGTTAATTACGGGTGACAATGCCCTGGTAGCGGGTAGCATCGCCCGGGAAATTGGTTTCCCCAACCCGGTTGTGCTCACCGGCACGCAGATACGTCAAATGAGTGATGGCGCGCTGATGCAGCAAGGCGTTAGAACGGATATTTTTGCAGAGGTCGAGCCCAACCAGAAAGAACGCATTATTCTTTGTCTTAAAAAAGCCGGCAATGTGGTCGGCTTTATGGGCGACGGGATAAATGATGCACCGGCGCTTCATACCGCCGATGTCGGC
>DASRLM010000330.1:0-3881 GCA_035648455.1 Puia sp.
GCCTCGAGGTTCCCCATGCCCATATGCATCTGGTCCCGATCAACAACATCGACGACCTCAATTTTAGCAGGCCCAAATTAAAATTATCAGAAGACCAGTTCAGGAGTGCGCAGGAGAGGATAATCGGGAAGATGAAAAAAATTTGAAAATTTGCTTACCTCGCCCTCCCCGGGTTTCTGGCCACAAAATCTCCCCAGCCGTTTAGTTTTTTTTCTTTAGATACAGGATTGCCGGCCTGGAAATGGTGACAAAGAGCGACCGCGAGGGCATCCGAAGCATCCAGCTGATCGATCTCCTGGCGGATATGTAAAATCTGTTGCAGCATTTTCCAAACCTGTTCCTTTCCCGCATTGCCATTACCGGTGATGGATTGTTTTATTTTACGGGGGGCGTATTCCGTTACGGGAATGCCGGATTGCATGGCCGCGGCAATGGCCACACCCTGCGCCCTTCCCAGCTTCAGCATGCTTTGTACATTCTTTCCGAAAAACGGGGCCTCGATGGCGAAGTCGTTTGGTTTGTGCTGAACGATCAGTTGCTGCACCGTAAAATAAATGAGTTCCAGGCGCTGGTAGGCATCCAGGCGCGCGGGCACACGGAGCGTATTCATTTCGATCAGTCGCATTTGCTGGCCCTCGGCCAGGATGAGTCCGTAACCCATCATCAGGGTGCCCGGATCAATACCCAATATGATTTTGGAATTCTTTTGCAAGAGGAACGCTATTTTTGAATGTGGCGCTGAACAAAAATATCAAATTAATCCTCAACTATGTGGTTGGACCAGCGCTTATCCTGTTTCTATTTTATACCGTATCCAGACAACTGCAACAACAGCGCGGATGGAGAAATTCTCTTCATCAGATCGGCGAAGCGCTTACGGGGAAACAATGCTGGAAATTGTACGGCATGTTTGCACTGATGTGGGTAAACTGGGGACTGGAAGCGGCCAAGTGGCAGATCTCCATGTTGCCCATCCAGCGGGTGGGTTATCTGCGGGCCTTTAAGGGCATACTGGCCGGCGCCTGCATTGCCTCTTTCACCCCCAACCGCGTGGGAGAATATCTCGGCAGGATGCTTTATGTGGATCCCGGCAACAAGGTCAGATCCGTTGCGCCGGCCATTGTATGCAGCATGGCCCAGATGCTCATCACCCTGCTGGCCGGATCCGTTGCATTATTTCTTTTCGCGCATTTTATTCCTGCATACCCGGAAGTGCTACCCTTTGCACAGTATTTAAAAATAATTCTTCTGACAACCCTGTTGTCCGCCATCCTTCTGGCCACCCTCTATTTCCGGTTCGATCCGGTGGTTCACCGGGTGAACCGCTTGCTGATAAAATACAACAGGGCCGTTTATATACCGGAAAGTTTCAGTAACCGGATGCTGCTGAAGATCCTTTTTATTTCTCTGGTCCGGTACGCGGTATTCCTTTTGCAATATCTTCTGTTGTTTTCCCTTTTTGCTGTAAACGTTGACGCATTACAGGTACTTGTGGGTGTTGGGGTGATGTTCGTGGTGATGGCCATTGTTCCTTCGTTAACGTTTTTAACAGATCTGGGACTCCGGTGGGAAGCAGGTATTCAGATTTTCCGTGTATTTACATTCAACACAGCAGGCATCCTGGCGGTGTCGCTGGGAATATGGCTGATCAATTTAATTATACCTGCTTTGATCGGGAGTTTATTAATTTTAAGGATCAAATTATTCAGCAGCAGATGAAATCTATTACCGGAATCGGATTGCTTATGTTGATGGCCGTTTCTTTTCCGCTTCGGGCGGGAGACGATTTTTGCGGCATGAAGAATACGGCATTTCAGGCGAATGAAAGCATCGTATACCGCGTTTACTACACACTGGCCGGGGTCTATATTGCTGCAGGGGAAGCCACGTTCAGCACGGTGCTGGAGCAGTTGAACGGAGAGCCGGTTTATCACGTCACCGGCGAGGGCCACACCTATAATTTCTACGATAATTTTTTCAAGGTCCGGGACAAGTATGAAACCTTTATCGACACGGCCAGCCTTCAGCCCTATAAATTTATCCGGAACGTGAATGAAGGGACCTATAAGAAATATGAAAACAACAGTTTTAATAAAAAGGCCAATACGGTGATCACCAATGCCGGCGTTTTTAAAACACCCGCCTGCGTACAGGACGTGCTGAGCTCTCTGTATTATGCGAGGAACATAGATTTCGGCAAAATGCAGCCGGGAGATAAAATCCCCTTTTCCATGTTCCTGGATAATCAGGTGTATGATTTATACATCCGCTACCTGGGCAAAGAAATTATTAAAACCAAATATGGTAAGTTCCATGCCATTAAATTCAAACCTCTGCTGATCAAAGGGACTATTTTTGAGGGCGGCGAAAAAATGACCGTCTGGGTCAGCGATGACCCTAATCATATTCCCTTACGTGTGGAAAGCCCCATCAGTGTCGGCACGATAAAAGTGGATATGATGGATTTCAGGAACCGCCGTTCTCCCCTGAGCTCCATGATCAGCGTACGGTAAAAAGCATTATCTTTCTGCGGGAAATTTTACAGTAGACGTGTCGCCCGGCATAATCCCAACCAATTTGCAACACAACAGATATTCTGCCAACCTTAAGGAACTAACTATAACCAATCATTTTTAACCCGAATTGACATGAAAAAAATCCTGAAAGTATTGGGCATTTTTGTGCTCATTGTTATTTTACTCCTGGTGATTGTTGCTGCGTATGTTAAGATTGCTTTACCGGATGTAGGCCCTGCACCACAGATCACGGTTGAAAGAACGGCGGCCAATACGGTGCGCGGGGAATACCTGGCACACAGCGTGATGGTCTGCATGGATTGCCACAGCCTCCGGAATTTTTCCCAATATGCCATGCCCATGGATCCGGCCACGCTGGGTGAAGGCGGACAGCGGTTTGACAAGTCCGAGGGATTCCCGGGTGTTTATTTTTCTGCCAACATCACTCCGACAGGCATCGGTTCCTGGACGGACGGTGAAATTTACCGCGCCATAACCACCGGCGTAAGAAAGAGCGGGAAAGCCATTTTCCCGGTGATGCCCTATCACAATTACGGACACGCAGATCCCGAAGACATCAAGGCGGTGATCGCCTATCTCCGGAGCATTCCACCCATTGAAAACGCGGTGCAGGAATCCAAATCCGACTTTCCCATGAACATTATCCTGAATACCATTCCCGAAAAAGCCAGGCCGGGAAAAATTCCCGCAGATAAGAACGATTCCCTGGCCCAGGGTAAATATCTTTTTACCATTGCATCCTGCCATGATTGCCATACCCCCCTGGAAAAAGGGAAATTTGATGAAAGCCTGGCCATGGCCGGGGGCCGTGAGTTTAAGATGCCCGGGTCCGTTGTCCGTTCCGCGAACATCACGCCGGATAAACAAACAGGCATTGGCAGCTGGACAAAGGAAATATTTTTACAACGTTTCACCCAGTACCGCGATAGCGCCCAGGCCCATCGCACCATTGCTCCCGGTGAAGCCCAAACCATCATGCCCTGGACCATGTATGCCACCATGAAGGACGAGGATCTGAATTATATTTATGCCTACATCAAAACTTTGCAACCCATCAATCATGCGGTGGTGAAGTTTGAAGCGGAGACAGCAGGGAAATGAATGGGTTGATGGTATATGGAACCCGGGCGCGAATCCGTAATTTAATTCCATCAACCATATACCATCAACCTTATCTCACGAACTCTTCAAAAGAACTTTCTCCATTCCCATACTCCTCGAGCCTTTCACCAGGAAAAAAGTATTTTGGAAATTTTTTGATTTCAGCCACTCGCCGGCTTCGGTGGCTGTTTTAAAATTCCGGTGGTTGTTTTTTATTTTTAAAAAATCGCCGCCGACCAATAC
>DASRLM010000331.1:0-6711 GCA_035648455.1 Puia sp.
CCTTCATAAGGAGAATAGCCGTCATCGATCTGAATGTATTCGAGCTTCGGTTTCATAGTGGCAAAAAGGGCAAGATTTTCCTGAACGATGGATTTCGTGGCCTTATCGCCGTAGCAATACCAGGAACACCATCCCGTCGGAATTTTTTTGATGGGCAAACGGGCATGGTGCTGCTGAATATATCCTGCAAACCGTGCCAGGAGTTCATTCCGGTCGTTGCCTTGCATAGCCGTAAACGTTTCCATCTGCCATTTTGCTCCCGGGGCAATGGACAATCCTTCCGGATCCATGGTGATCATCAGCCGGCTGGTGGAAAATGAAAATCGTCCCGCAAACCGGTTGGACGATGCAAAACCCAGCAATACATACCCTTGTTTTCCGAGGTCCAGCGTAAATAAATTATAGACGGTCCGGAGGCTGTCCGGTTCCGGAAGCCGATAATGATTGCGGTCGGTATATTCTGACAGGTCCACCGGCGATTGCAATGTTCCGGCTGTTTGGGAAAGCATCTGGAAGCCCTCTCCGTAAATTGGTGTGTTCGGATCCAGTCCCGTATTGCGGAGATTGAATAAGATGATATTTTTCAAAAACCTGGTTTCCCTGCCGGTGTTGGTTATGCTGGTATAACACTTGTCGCCATCCCACTTTCTTTCGATGTGTATGGCTGATTTGTCCAGGACGCGCCCGGAGATATCGGTAACGGAAGGTTCCGATTTTTGTAAGAGACTGATCAGGTTCACTTTTCCGGCATCCGGAATTACGGCTCGTTTTTTTTGCTGAGCCGGAAGCGCGGATACAAAAAAACAGGCAAGCCATAATGTGATCAACAGGAATACCGGACGGTTCATCTGCATTTGTTTTTGGTGGGTAATTTTATTCAAGATAATCGCTTTTTGCTCAATGGCAACAACCCGGTTATCTTTACTGATCAACCGGAATATATCAATGAAAGCATGTCAAAAAACAATCGTTTGCGGAGTTTTTATTTTTATGGTATGGGGTATGCGGAATGCTTTTGCCCAGACCGCTGCGACGGCCCAGAGCAAGCCCATTAGCTTCTCCGGATTGTTGCGGGAAATGCTGGACAGGGAGAACCTGGCCGAATTCCCCGGAAACTGGACGCTCCATCATGCCAGCAGTTATGACCGACGGTCCGTAGCGAAGGACAAGGAAGGCTGGTATGCCAACGAGGACTGGGATCATTATATCCGGAAAGAAAGTGATCACGGCAGGGATGAATATGTTCTGCTGGATGCCGACGGGCCGGGCGCCATCACGCGTTTCTGGGTCGCGGGTCATCCCAATAAAAAGGCACATTTGAGATTTTATATAGATGGACAGGATGAACCATTCTGGGAAGCAGATCATACCGGCGTCCTGATCGGTCAAAACATCTCGATCGGGGTTCCCTTATCCCAAAGGTCCGTGGACATGGATTTTCTGCCCATTAATGAAGGTGCGCAGCCGGGTCATAACCTGTATGCGCCGATCCCATTCAATAAACACCTGAAGGTGACTTACGACAAAGCGCCCGGCGGTGCCGATAACGGGTTCTGGTATAATATCGATTACCGTACCTATAAAAAGAATACAACTGTTGAAAGTTTTTCAGTCCGCACAACGGAAAAAGACGCTGCCATCCTGCAACGCACAAATGCAACCCTCACGGATTTTATGGATCAATCTCCGGCAGCCGCTAACGTGCCCGGAGAAAAGAGAATAAGTCCGCTGTCCTTTGAACTGGCGCCCGGCTCTTCAAAAGGAATGGAGATGAAAGGCCCCGGATCTCTGCGAAGAATGCTGTTGTCCTTAAACTCGAACGGAGACGATTCGGTCACCAAAAATGTCTGGCTGCAAATTGCTTTCGATGACAGGGAAACGGTGAACGTTCCTATAGGATTTTTTTTCGGGTGCGGGGACCAGCTGGTTAATGTCAGGGATTGGTATACCAAAGTGGACAGTAACGGGATCATGGCGGCATATTGGGTGATGCCTTACCGGCGTTCAGCCAGGGTGCGACTGATCAATAAAAGTTCCGCAACCATATCCGGCTCCTTAACCGTTGCCTCCGGAATCTGGAAATGGGATAACCGGTCCATGTATTTCCATGCCGGGTTCAAGCGTATGGATCAATACATGACAGCAGCGGAAAAAGGAAAGGATTTTAATTATCTGGATCTGAATAAAAGATCCGGTGTGTTTGCCGGCGATATGTTGCAGGTAAACAAAAATGTCGGTGGCTGGTGGGGAGAAGGAGATGAGAAAATATATGTGGACAGCAGCCGCTTCCCGGATGATTTCGGAACAGGATCGGAAGATTACTACGGATACGCCTGGGGGCATCCGGAAACCTTTAATCATATCTTTAATGCGCAACCCCTCGGCAATGCTAACCTTACCAACCGGGGTGGCACTACCGTAAATATCCGGCAACGTAATCTGGACGCCATCCCTTTCTCCACATCCTTTCATTTTGATATGGAATCCTGGAATTGGTTTGGGGGGCCGGTGAATTATAAACTGAGTTGTTTTTGGTATGAAAAACCACTTCGCTGAAAATGTTCAGATAACAAAAAATGAATTTCCTTTTATGAGAAAATTTTCTTTGGTATCCATTATCCTGTTGGGTTCATTTACTGCATTGCAGGCACAGGAGTTATTCAAAATCCCGGCGGATAAACCACAGACCCGCTGGGTGAGCCCGGAAAATCCAACCGGTGAAAAAGGTCAGGGAGGCAAAGTAAACAAAGGCGCCAAGGGACAGGCATTTTACATCATCGCCCCGGGTGAGAAAAAAGTCATTTTTAATGTAAAAGGAGCGGGCGTTGTTAAGCGGATCTGGGTAAGTGGAACCATTCCTGTAGATGCAGAACAACGCCGGAGCGTTCGCCTGGATATGTTTTGGGATGATGCTTCCAAAGCTGCTGTTTCGGCACCCATCGGCGATTTCTTTGGCGAGGGATTGGGTTTAATCTCTTCTTTTGAGAATGATTTTTTCGCCAGTCCGGAGGGCCGTTCCTATAATTGCACCATACCCATGCCTTACCGGACTGCGGCCAGAATGGAGCTGACCAATGAATCAACTTCCTATGTTTTGCTATGGTATGACGTGGATTTTCTGAAGCTGGAGAAGCAGGCGGATGATGCCTTGTATTTCCATGCCTTCTGGAGCAGGGAACCGCGGACTACCCTGGGAAAAGATTTTGTGATCCTGCCGCTGGTAAAAGGGAAGGGGCGTTATCTGGGATCAAACATCGGCGTGATCGCGAATCCAGGTTATGAACGTGCCTGGTTCGGTGAAGGAGAAATAAAAATGTACCTGGATGGCGACAGGTCCCATCCATCGATCGTGGGAACCGGAACGGAAGATTATATTGGCAGCGGGTGGGGGCAGGGAAAGTTCTCCGGACCTTATCATGGTTCACTGATCTCGGACGACGCCAATGGTCTCTATGCATTTTACAGGTTTCATATTGCCGATCCGGTTTATTTTTATTCGGATTGCCAGGTGGCCATTCAGCAAATAGGCAGCGCTAACCCGCCGCTGATCCGGGATATGATCAGTCATAAGGTGCCTCTCCAACCCGTGTGGTATTTTAATTCAAAAGGAATGCATGATGTGTCCGGAGACAGGAGCAAAGGACCGGAAGAAGAGGGTTTATTGGATTTGCCGGGATCACAGTCCATCGATTGGAGTAAGATCCCGGATACGGTCAGTATGAATTTTTACCGGAGTGATGATCTCTCCGCCACCGCCTATTTTTATCTGGATACCCCTGCTGGCGTTTTGCCCGGACTCCCTTCTTTGGGACTGAGAATGAAGGATCTGAAAAAGGAAGTGTTCGAAAAAGCAGATCCCGCATTTATGGGTAAATGATAAAAGCCCGTATTGCCTTGTAACTGTATTTCATGTATGAAAGAATATTTTTTCTCTATCCTCTTCTTATCTGTTGCATTTAGTTCCTGCAGGGTGAGTTATAAAGAAAATGATTATGCGTTACTCTCTCACAAGAATGAATGGACGCATGATTATGCTTTCGGAAGTCCTTCCTGGGATACTTTCGAGCGTTTCCCGAACAATCCGGTTTATCAGGGCCGGAAGGGTATGGAATGGCCCGTCAATGGTTTTTTCTATTCGGATCCGGTGAGTCATAACTGGTATCTGTACATTGGTGAATACAAGGAATATTATAAGTCCGACCAGGATACCAGTACGGCAGACTTCAACTGTGTAATTTATAAATCATCGGATAGGGGGAAAACGTGGAATAAGACAGGCAACCTGTTTCCTGCAAACATGCTTAGTTATGATTCTATAAGAATCCAGGTACCGGATGTTATGGTAACGTATGATGATGGGAAATATCACATGGTATTTGATTGGGTATCTGATAATTTCGATTGGCGGCGTGCCGAATGCTCAGGCCTTGGTTATGCGGTTGCCGATAAGCCGGAGGGTCCTTTTGTTGTTTCAAAAGAACCCTCTAAAATGAATACGCAGTATAAGCAGAAGCCCTTGTTGAACAAGTACTGGAGGATGTACGCGCCCATGATTGTAAAACGAAAAAATGACTGGGCCTTGATATACATGATGGATACCGCTCCGGCCCGCAGTTGGGCATTGGCCGTTTCCACTGCCTCAAAGCCTGAAGGCCCCTATAGCGATGCGAAAATAGTGTTGAATGCAGAGAAAAAAACGAACTATCCGCCTCTCCAGGAATATTTCCCTGCGTTTACACATCTTGGATATGTTTATTTTCCTGCAACATCGGTTTCGGTCAACAGGAACTATCAGTCTGTTTACCGGGTGAAAATAGAAGATGTAACGGATGCCGATAAGTTTGAAATTTATAGCGCCGGATCTTTCTGGCATTCGGAAAATGTTGAAAATGAATATGCGGGAATATGGGGACAGACCTTTTCCGGGTTTGTGGATGATAATGATTCGTTGTATGTCATGTTCCCGTCCAAAGACAGGAAAGACTATGGTACCATAAATCTTGCCAAAGCCTCCTGGAATCATCTGAATAGAGACCGGGGCTTTAATCTTACCGCCAATGAAGGAAATTCATTTTCGTATATCAGACAGGGGTTTGATGTTGATGGCATAGACATGAAATTCAACCTTGACGGAACCATGCATGTTATTTGGGACTTTCATTCACCCATAGATATACTGAACGGCTGGGGAAAGTTTGCCCTGGATCAGAAGGATGCTGATTTTAAGGAAATTGTAATTAGCAAAACCGGTTGGGCGATTAATGTATACGACAGCGGAAAAAATGTTCTTCGTATTGATTCGGGGAAGATAGGGCACTGGGACAGCGCCGGGAACCAGTTGCAGTTAAAAAGGGGAGACGGGAAGTATAAGCTTGTTATCAATGCGGTGGACTGTTGGGAAGGTGTATTAAAAAGCAATCCCGGTGTTGCAGGCATATCCCTGGATCCCCATAGTTATTTATTTGCCGATCGTTTTGTGGTGGATGGCCCCCGGATTCAGGGATCTGTTACTTATGGCTTTTATGAGGCCCTGCTGAACGCGGGGAATCAGGATAGCGATTGGGTCTTTAAAAAAAATACTATGTTTATCTATGGCCGGGGGGCGGAATCAAAAAGGGATTCCAGTTTTGCTAAATGGAATTTTGACGGGAAAGGATTCGAACTTTTCTTCCCCCGGGGCCCGCTGTATGGTGATGTAAATATTTATCTTGACGGTAAATTCCTTAAAAAGTTATCTTTAAATAGCCCGCAGGAAATAAAATCATCGGGCATATATAAATCCGGAGATCTCGCCAGGGGGAGCCATGCAGTTTACATTGAATCGTTGAATGGCCTGCTTCCTATAGATTGTATTAACGTGGAATTATAAAAACACCCCTATCCCTGTTAATGAGAAAAATATTCCAGCTAATAAGCCTCAGAATCCTGGTATGCAGTTTATTGTTGTGCTCCGCAATCCATTTAACGGCACAGGAAAATGATGGGATTGATACCGCTTTGATTCCTTTCTGGAAGACAACGACCATGTACAATGAATCGGTGCTGATGATTTCAGAAAACGGAGGTCTTCCGGTGGCGAATTTGCTGTTTAAACCTGATCAGATTCTTTCAGTCAGGAATTCTGCGTTAAATATTGATTATAAGGAGGGCGTGGACTGGGAATATAAAAACGGACAATTGAGCTTGCTGAAAGGTTCAAAGGCGGCTTATCTGACGGATGAGCAGCTCTATCCGGATACATCAGAGAATACATTCCCGAAAAAGGGCGGCGGATTAATATTATTCCGGGAAGGATCATTTTTTCATAATCATCAGTTGGCGGTTACCTATATCCATGCCGCTGACTTATGGAAGGGACCTGTGCCGGTCTTTCAGGGAGGGGAACTTCCGGAAGTAATGGATAAGCTAAGGAGAAGAATAGTATTAAAAATGTTGCTTTTTGGTGATAGCATTGCCGCAGGTTCCAATGCCAGCGGTGAAAATAACTCCCCTCCTTATTTGCCAAGCTGGGGAAATCTGGTTGCGGATGGTTTAAGGAGATATTATAAAGAGGATATTTCCTTTACCAATACGTCGGTTGGCGGAAAGGATTCCCAATGGGGGCTGGCAACTGTACAGGAGCGCGTGGTTGCTCATGATCCCGATCTTGTCATCATCGCTTTTGGGATGAATGATGGTACAGCCCGGATGGATCCAAAGCTGTTTAAAGCA
>DASRLM010000332.1:0-3333 GCA_035648455.1 Puia sp.
GGCCATCATTAAAGTGGACAACGGGTAATAGATCATGGGTTTATCGTACACCGGCATGATCTGTTTGCTGATGGCAAAAGTGATTGGATGTAAACGCGTTCCCGATCCGCCGGCCAGAATAATTCCCTTCATAGAAACCCACTGTTTAAAACCGGCGCAAAGTAGGTAAAAAACGGCATATCCGTCAACGGTCATCATCTATTTCCGGATCAATACCAGAATATAATAAACAATTGCAGAGAAAGCCGCGCTGACGGGAATGGTGAGGATCCAGGCCCAGAGCAGGTTGATGGTTACCCCCCAGCGTACGGCGGAGAGCCGCTTAGTTGCGCCCACGCCGATGATTGATCCGGCAATGGTATGGGTGGTACTCACCGGAATGCCCAGTTTTTCCGTTATGAAAAGCGTTATTGCTCCTGCGGTTTCGGCGCTCACCCCTTCCAGCGGAGTCACTTTGGTGATGCGGGTGCCCATGGTCTTCACGATCTTCCATCCCCCGCTGAGCGTTCCCAGGGCAATGGCGGTAAAACTGGCCAGGGGAACCCACATATTATGATCCACAAATTGTCCGAAGCTGATGTCGACGCCTTTGCTGTGCTGGTAAAAGATCATGGCCGCCCCGATGATGCCCATTACTTTTTGGGCGTCATTTCCGCCATGAGCGAGGCTGAGTAAGGCGGAAGATACCAGTTGAAGTCGCCGGAACCATTTATCCGCGCGGTAAGGATTCGCATGGCGGCAGATATTGACAATGGAAATGGTGATGATCAGCGCAATGATCATCCCGATTATCGGCGCCAGAAAAATGAACAGGAAGGTCGGGATCACTTTGGCATAGTTGATCACATCCATGCCGTGTTTGCTGATGGCGCCGGCATGAGCCAAAGCGGCGCCGATAAATCCGCCGATCAGGGTATGTGAGGAACTGGAAGGGATGCCGAACCACCAGGTGAGCAGGTTCCAGGCGATGGCGCCGATCAGTCCGGAGAAAATCACCTCCAGCGTAATGAATTCCTTTTGTACCGAAGTGGCAATGGTGTTCCCGATTTTGAATTCCCCGATGATGTATTTCGAAATGAAGAAGGCGATGAAATTGAACATGGCGGCCCACAAAACCGCCTGGAAGGGTGTCAGCACCTTGGTGGAAACAATGGTGGCAATGGAGTTTGCCGCATCATGAAATCCATTAATAAAATCGAAAATGAGCGCGAGGATGATGATGATTACCAGGAAGGGCATGGGTTAATTTGAAAATTTGAAAATTTGCGGATTTGAAAATGCAGGAATTCCTGCAGGCAAAAATCGATAATCTTCATGTTCAAAAACCAGGTAGGATTTTGCGTAATAATTCTCAAATTTGCACATTTTCAAATTTTCAAATTGGCTCGCGCTCACGAATATTTAATGATGATGGACTCAATCACATTCGCGGCATCCTCGCATTTGTCGGTCACCGCTTCCATCACCTGGTAGATCTCTCTTTTTTTGATCACTTCCTTGGCATCCGGTTCCGTTTCAAATAAACGGTCGATACTCATGTCAAACACATCGTCCGCCTGGTTTTCGATGCTGTTGATTTTGACGAGGGCGTCGGTGATCTTGCGCATGTCCCGCATGTTCCGGAGTTCACCGACGGCCTCCCGGATCTGGATGGTCCCTTCCTCGATGAGGTCGGCCAGTTTCTGAATACCGGCGTCGCTGGGGTTTACTTTATAGAAATTGATCTTTTTGGAGGTGGAATAGATATAATCGCAGATATCATCGAGGGCGCTGGCCAGATAATGGATGTCTTCGCGGTCGAACGGGGTGATGAAATTGCGTCCCAGTTCAGTGAATACCTTGTGGGTGAGATCGTCATTCACATGCTCCTGGTCCTCCACCAGGGAGGCCAGGGCGGCTCTTTTTTCAATGTCGGGTTCGTTGACCACACTCTTCAGCAGCTTGCCCATTTTAAGCACGCCGTCCGCCACTTCCTCAAAGAGAGAATAGAAGATCCTGTCCTTGGGCATGAAAATCTTCATGATCGAATTCAGAGCCATGCGCAGAATTTGGACAAAAGTAAAGGTATTAATGGGCCATTCCGGGGGAAGCCGTTTGGTAATAATTTCTTAACATTGGAGACTCCCGGATTTTTTGCAAGGCGGGAATGCAGCATTATCCGACCACCCATTCGGGATAGAGCAGATCGAGATCGTATTGGGGATGGTTGCGGCAGCAGTGTATCAGGTAACTTACAATAGCTCCGGTGGAATGATCCGGACGCAGGGTTATGACGGGGGTTTCATATATCCATTGCATTTTTGTTCATACTGACCTTTTACCGGAATCACCATCAGCTTTTTTCCCAGGTACATGGCCTCGGGTTTACGGGTTCAGGTGCACCATGATACCGCCGGTGACCACCGTGGTGCGTGGCCTTTTTTCCGGAGTGCCGGATACTGGAAAATCTTTCGCGTTATATCGGAAAATTTTCCATTCGCCGGGTGTATATTCCAGGGCAGTCATATTTTCTACCCAGTCTCCTGAATTCAGGTACACCACTTTGCCCTCTGCTGATTCAACGGTTTTTTTCATCGGCTGATGAACATGGCCGCAGATAACATAATCGTATTTCTTTTTTATGGCGAGGTCCGTCGCGATTTGCCCGAGATCGTTGATCTTGGCCACGGCTTTGTTCACCCCCTGCATAATTTTTTTGGAAATGGAAACCCGTTCCTGTCCGCAGGCCGCCAGTATGCCATTCAGGAAACGGTTGAAGAGAATGAGCAGCCCATAGCCGCAACTGCCCAGCTTGGCGATCACCCTCGCTCCGCCCTTGGTGGTATTGTCAAATACATCTCCATGGAAAATCCAGACCAGCTGGCGGTCAATCTCCAGCACGAGTTTATCTGTCAGTGTAAAATTTCCCACACGCAGGTCGGCAAACCGGCGCAACATTTCGTCGTGGTTCCCCGTGATGTAAAAAACGCGTGTGCCCCCGGAAACGAATTGCACGATTTCTTGGATCACCTGCATATGGGCGGAAGGGAAAAACCGTTTGCTGAATTGCCAGCCATCAATGATGTCCCCATTCAATATAAGAACACCCGGCTGGATGCTTCTCAGGTAGTTTAGCAATTCTTTGGCCTTGCAACCAAAAGTGCCTAAATGGATATCCGACAGAACCACCACATCAATCGGTCGTTTTTGCATTCCGGAGGTTTTTCAAAGTTCTTCATTCATTATGAAGACATGATTATCTGCCGGTTAAGAAATTATCATCTTCTAAAATTTTAGATCGGAGTGCATACTCCGGAAAAGGAATGCCAGTCCGGCTCTTCAGCTGAAATAATA
>DASRLM010000333.1:0-6910 GCA_035648455.1 Puia sp.
AGACAGATTTTATACCGGGCCGAACTGCGTCTTGTATTAATAAACAGGGAGCATGGGCAACTCATCTTGCTCGTCACGGGAATCATTTTAAGTATTTTCTTTGCGCTCAACACGCGTTACACTGTCCCAATTAATTGCGCAATTTTTTTACTTTTCTAAACAAGACAGAAAGCTCGGGCGTATTAATAATGCTTCTTCAACTTTGAATTTCCCTATACCTGACTGCTCGTTCATCAATTCAATAAGGCCAATTCAGTTTACTTTTTCCTTTTTTTGTGACTTTCATTTTGGGTTGCGGCTTGCGCGGCCAGATCAATGATCACCGGTTGATCAAAAGCAGATTTCTTTCCACTGGCATCTACCTGGGAAAAAGATAGGATAAGCTGGCTGGCATTAGCCTTTACCGTCAGGTAGCCGTAACCTGCCAGGGAGCTGTCAAAACTATGGTCTCCGGTCCGTTGTCCGGTAGCGGCCACTACGGGCGACGTTCCACGGCCTCCGGTGCCGACGACAAAGTAGGGGGTGGGCTGGTCTTTTCCATTTACGCTGATGTGCCTGGTGAACCGCTGGTAATTATGGGAATGGGCCGCCAGCACTGCATCCGGCCAGATGCCGGCTTTCGTGCAGGCATCTTCCAGATCGGCGAGCATGGTGGTGCTGGAACTATGTCCGCCCTCACTGAAAGGCGGGTGGTGGACGGCCAGGATCAGTGCCTTGCGGTTGCCCGCAGCCCGATCTTTTTTTATGCTATTCAATGTTTTCACAAGCCAGTTTTTCTGCGCCTGACCGATATCCGCTCCGGAAATAAAACCCGGGCCTTCACCGACATTGGAGTATAAAGCGACGATATCGATAAATGGCGCCTTGAGCCACCAGTATACACCGGGCTGGGCGACCATTTCACGGTAAATGGTGGCTGCCCCCGATGGGACGCCCCGTTTGGGTTGACAAAAATTCCGCTGAAAAGCGGCCAGGGTCGTCGTCTGTCCCGTGGAGGTCCCGTCGAATTTGAATAGTTCGCCGTCATGATTCCCCGGAATCGCAATGATTTTACCGGGGTACTTTTTATACGGGACATAGAACTGTGCCTGGTAACCCTTGTCTGTATTGTCATAATAAATTACATCGCCCAGGTGCAGGAAGAAAGCCGGCGAGGCTTCGGGACGGGCCGTATCAAAATCAGCAGACATCGCATCCGCGACATACTGCTGCATAGTCCCGTTCTCATGACCAGTGTCCCCCGCCGCTTGAAAGATCAGGGTCCCGGCAGTCTGAATCTCCTGCAGTCCCTGGGTGCCGATGATCTGATCGAGGGTCATGGTAGGATCCCGTAGTGGGGGAGGGACCGGCAGAAGTTTGGTTTGGATATAATCGGTCATGTGCGTGCCCGCACCCGGCGTCACCGGCCGGGCAGCAATGGGAACGGGGGTAAAAAAAGGATGCGCAAAGCGGAGTGGTTTTGCAGGGGTTTCCTTTGTTTTTCTGGTGGATTTTTTCTTTTTTGACATGATTAACAGTTGGATCCTAAAGCTATTTATTTTGAATCAGCTTTAACACCAATCTTCCATCGTTAACAATTCCATTCTATTCTAATTTTATTATGAAGGATTGGTTAAGGAATTTTTACGGTATGATTAATTCATGCTAAAGATGAACTAATGCATATCTGTATGTCGGACATTCACGGAAATTTCAAATGTGAGCGCTCCAAAACTAAAATTATCAAACTATATTTTCATTTTTGGCTGCTTCATAAAAAAGGGTAGCCATATTGGCCTCACCTTACTAAGTTCAATTTTATTTGTACAATCCGCTTTCTCACAAACGGCTTCCATTAAAGGAAATGTTTATGACGGGATTACGAAAGATGGGTTACCAGGTGCGTATATAGCCATCGATAAAACCAAATTTAAAAGTGTTTCAGACGATAAGGGAAATTTTGAAATCTCCGGCCTCTTGCCCGGCGAATATGATCTTATTATTGAAAATGTCGGATATGCAGTCAAAACCCGGCGCATTGTTATTAAAGCCGGCGGAACGCTTAAGGTTTTTACAGGGCTTAGCCTGGAAGAGAAATCGTTGAGTGATGTCACTGTATTCGGCCATTCAGACAGGGAGAAAGAAACAGGATCCAGAGACCGGGAAAGGACTGCCTCCAATATCACTAATATTATTTCTTCGCAGGCCATGGTACGATCTCCGGATATCAATGCTGCCAATGTATTGCAACGGATGAGTGGCATTACCGTTCAACGTTCCAGTGGGGGGGACGAGGCTTATGCGGTGATCCGGGGAATGGAACCTCGGTACAGCAATACCCTGGTCAACGGGATCAAGATTGCGAGCCCCGACAATAAAAACCGGTTCGTGCAACTCGATATCATCCCCTCGGATATTCTAAGCAGTATCGAGATCAGCAAATCCTTGCTGCCGGATATGGAAGCAGATGCAACAGGCGGCACCGTTAATATGGTGGTCAAAGATGCGCCGGACATTTCCTCTTTTAAAGCCACCGGGAGTATTGGATACAGCCAATTGTTCTTAGATGAAAAATACACTGATTTCAAGAAATCTGATATTCAGAAATCAAGTCCCATCCAGCGTAACCCGCTGGGCTATGCCGCTCAACCAGGTGATTTCTCCCGGTCCAACCTTGATTTTCATCCGAAGCAAGCGCCTCCGACAGGAACCCTCGGTTTTTCCTATACCCACCGGTATTTGCACGACAGGATCGGCTTTGTGCTGGCTGATAATGTTCAAAATCAATATTACGGTAATGTCAGCTCCAGGTTTACTGTCTCTCCTGCCGGATTATCAGGCGATTCATTAGAGGCCACTGATGTGACAAATTTTAAAGGGTATACCCAACAGTTGAACAATGGATTGGTAGCCCATATAGATTATATATTCAATGAGCGGAACAAAGTAAATCTCGATAATTTATATATCTACAGTTACCTGGCCCAGGCACGCTTGGCAAATGATACGACCCTCATCGGGACAGGCAGAACATGGCCGGGCACCGGACAGGTTTTTCTGAATAACCAGTCTTATACGCAACATCAGCATATAGAGAACCTGAAATTATCGGGACGGCATTTATTGACTCCCTATCTTTCGTTGGATTGGGCCGCTGTCCTTTCCGAGGCGGGAAGACGAATACCGGATATGGCAAACGTCGAGACAGATTTCCTGATTCATTCTGATTTTTCACGGACAGGTACTTTTTTCGACCGTATCACGCGGCAATGGCAAAAAAATGATGATAAGGACTATACGGGCCTTCTTAACCTTGATTACCATAGAAAATGGAATAGAAATGACGTTGAATTTAAGTTGGGGGGATTATACCGGACCAAGACAAGATACAATACGGAAGATGATTATGTGCTGAATCCTCCTACTACCAATAGCAGCGGCGGTTCTACCAACGGCAAGCCTGCCTGGACCAATATTTACGATGTTCAGTGGAGCGTGTTTAATTCGGCCGGCACGGGCTATAACCCGAACAATTATAAAGCGAGTGAAGATGTTTATGCCGAATACCTGATGGCGCGGTACAAGACGAAGAAATTGGAAGCGGGAGGTGGATTGCGTTTGGAGAATACCAGTACGAACTGGGATATCCGGGTGCATAGCCCAACGCAGCCTAGTTCAGGTAACCAGACTTACCAGGATTTTTTGCCCAGCGCATTTGTAAAATATAAGCTCTCCAACAGGGAAAACCTCCACTTCTCCTATTACAGGTCCATTGCCAGGCCTAATTACTTTGAATTAGTTCCTACCAACACATTTGCAGGGGATTGGTATGTGGTGGGTAATCCCTTTGTCAGGCATTCCGTAGCGGATAATTATGATATTCGTTACGAACTATTTCCAAAGGGGGAAGAAAATATTTTCCTGGGTGCGTTTTACAAAAACATTCAAAACCCTATTGAGCAGCGGCTGGAATCCGTTTCAGCCGGGAGACTGTATCTATTACCTTTGAATTCCGGTACAGCCCGAAATTATGGGGCAGAATTAGCCTTTACCAAATATTGGGGGAATTTCGGTGTCACCGGGAATTATACCTATACGCATTCGGCCGTTACTTCCGCCAAACTCAATTACAAGGCAGATACAGTCAATGAGACCCGGCCCCTGCAGGGCCAGACAGATCATGTCCTAAATCTCTCACTGCTTTATAAAAACGTCAAAAAGGGATTTTTTGCTCAGCTGGCCTATGAATTCCAGGGAAAAACACTGATTCAGACCTCTCTTTTTTATCAATCGGATTATTATCAAAACCCAATGAGCACACTGGCCTTTTCCCTGGAAAAGGATATTCACAAACATTTTACGCTGTTCGGCAAATTCAACAACCTCTTAAATACGCCCTCAAAACAATATGTTCAAAAAACGATTCTTGTATCTAAAGATATTTACAAGGCCACTTTCAGTATCGGGATTCGGTATGCACACTAAATATTTAAGCTTCCTTACATCTTAGTCAAAAATAAAATCAATATGAAAAGGACATTCATTCAGACTTTCTCAAAATGTGTAACATTCATGGTAGCCGGCGCTTTGACGTCGTTGGCGTTTTCTACCTGCACCAAAAACTCCACCACTGCTTTTACCGGTCCAATAATACCGGCCGAGGCGATTCGGGGAACCATATTGAACGGCGGTAATGTGAAAGGCGTAATGCTGGGAGACTCAACCTATACCATGAACGGGGATCTCACCGTTTTGCCAGCCGACACCCTGACGATCCAGGCCGGCGCTACCATAAATGTCACCGGTAACCACGCTTTTTATATCCAGGGAATCATCCAATCACTGGGCACCCAGGCCAAACCAATCACCTTCACTTCTACTGGCATGCAGCAGCCCGGTCAATGGGGCGGCTTCCAGGCAGACAGTGCAAAATCGGTAACTTTCTACTGGACTAAGATCCTTTGGACAGGCGGCCCCGATTCTACCGGTGGCACGCGGCAAACAATTGGTGTTAAATCTCCAATCCCTGTCGATATCGAAGATTGCTGGCTTATCGGTGGCCAGGACAATGCCATTGGCGTATATGCGGCAGCAACGGTCAAGATCCTGCGCAATACTTTCTATGGTAATGGTACAACGGATGGAGATGCGATTGACTTCCACTCCGGCGTAACCGGTACCGTAGCCTATAATGTATTATGGGGTGGGGCAGGCAGCGCTATTAAGATATTTACCAGCGCAACGATAGCCAACCCTCAAACAAATGCGGTCGTTTATAACAATACCTGTGTGGATAATGGCTTCCGGAGGGGAGCAGCAGAACCGGGCCGGGGTATACTGGTGGATGCTTTCTCACAGGCGAAAGTGTATAACAACCTGCTGGTGAATAATTATTGGAGCCTGGATGTCACGCCTACGGCCGACTTTGCAAATACACAATATGGAAATAATTTTTTCCACGTCACCGTGGATTCCCTGAGGCAATTTATGTATCCTGCCGGTGAAAAGGGTGTAATCCAAAGTTCGGATATCATTGATTCGGTTCATCTTGGAGCCAACGATCCTATGTTTGTAAATTATACTGCTCCACCCGATCCTTCTCTGCGAATTATTCCGACCGGATTTGATTTTCATTTAAAACCCGGTTCACCGGCACTTGGGAAAGGGGATGCTACTTATAATAGTGATATAGGCGCTTATGTTAGTGACACGTCAAATGGTAAAGGGAACAGACACTAAATGATAGTAACCGAATAACGAACGCCTCCCCCTGCATGGAAGAATCGTTATTTAAAATCATCTTGGCAAACAACCGTTTTATCGACACAAATCCATGGCCTGTCTACACAGCAAATCACCGGCTGCTGAGCCAGTTATCTCTGAATTCAAAACTTGTAGCTACGACAAACAAAACATCACTTGCACAGCAGCAAAAGATAATCATCTCAGGACTGCTGATTGCCACGGCCGGTGTGCTGATCCAGATCTTTTCATCGGTACCTTATCCAAAACTGCCATTCATGGTGGTGCTGGAACTATGTCCACCTTCACTGAAAGGCGGGTGGTGGACAGCCAGGATCAGTGCTTTGCGGTTGCCTGCACCGCGGTCTTTTTTTATGGTGTTCAATGTTTTCACAAGCCAGTTTTTCTGCGCCTGACCGATATCCGCTCCGGAAATAAAACCCGGGCCTTCACCGACATTGGAGTATAAAGCGACAATATCGATAAATGGCGACTTGAGCCACCAGTATACGCCGGGCTGGGCGACCATTTCACGGTAAATGGTGGCTGCCCCCGATGGGACGCCCCGTTTGGGTTGACAAAAATTCCGCTGAAAAGCGGCTAAGGTTGTCGTCTGTCCCGTGGAGGTCCCGTCGAATTTGAATAGTTCGCCGTCATGATTTCCCGGAATCGCAATGATTTTACCCGGGTATTTTTTATACGGGACATAAAACTGTGCCTGGTAACCCTTGTCCGTATTGTCATAATAAATCACGTCACCCAGGTGCAGGAAGAAAGCCGGCGAGGCTTCAGGATGGGCCGTATCAAAATCAGCCGACATGGCATCCGCGACATACTGCTGCATCGTCCCGTTCTCATGACCGGTATCCCCCGCCGCTTGAAAGATCAGGGTCCCGGCAGTCTGAATCTCCTGCAGTCCCTGGGTGCCGATGATCTGATCGAGGGTCATGGTCGGATCACGCAGTGGGGGAGGGACCGGCAGCAGTTTGGTTTGGATATAATCGGTCATGTGCGTGCCCGCACCCGGCGTCGCCGGCCGGGCAGCAATGGGAACGGGGGTAAAAAAAGGATGCGCAAAGCGGAGTGGTTTTGCCGGAGTTCCCTTTATTTTTTTGGTAGATTTTTTCTTTTTTGACATGATCGACAAGTTGGATCCTAAAGCTATATATTTTTCAATCAGCTTTAACAC
>DASRLM010000334.1:0-6128 GCA_035648455.1 Puia sp.
GTCTTGAACATCAATATGACTATTTTCATTTTTTATTTCCTCTCCGCCACTGTTCGTTTTCAGTATGTCATCCATGATTTTAAACAGTTCTTTCTCACTGATTGGCTTGGAAATATATTCATGCCCAGGGCCTTGCGGAAGCAGTTGTTTTTGCCAGGCGAAACGAAATTAAAACTGAGGACCTGATTACACTGATTAATAATAGCGCGCTGGGGAATGCATTTGCCAAAATAAAAGGAGACGCTATTATGCAAGATAATTTTAAAGCTGCCTTTGCGTTGAAGCATATTGCAAAAGATTTACGCCTGGCTAAAGAGAAAGGATTGGCAACACCCTTAGGAGAGACAGCATTTGAAACATTTCAACAGGCAGAACCAACTTTGGGAGAAGAAGATATTATTGCTATTATAAAACACATCACCCCTTTTAATGAGATTATGGAGTTGCAGCAGCCTGACTACTTTCTGTGTCATTAGTAGACAGAAATGTAGCGCTGAAAATGGTCTATATGGATGACTGAATGATTCATCCGGCTGCACAGGCAGCTTCTTTCAGGTTACCGGTAACCCTTCCTTTTTGAGTGTCCCACAGTTCCGGGAGGATTTTAACCCCGAGGGAAATTTCATTTCGTTGTCCATTAACGGTGATGCGGACATGGATAGGAGCAAGGCCATCTTTTGACTTTGAGGACTTCTCCACAATGAATAAGATGGACAGATTTTCGCTGACTTTCATAACACAAGTTTTTAGGTTTTTAAAAGCGCCCTAAAAAGCCCAAAACACACATTTTAGCGAGGGGGTAATAAATGTAGTATCAAAAAGTACTACCTGAATTACTACCCGAATGGGTTGGTATCGTTTGTGTTGCTTTGAAATGAAAATCTGCCAACTGATTGAAAATCATTGTAAATTCAGCTCAGAAGATTTCGACTGGAAGGGGAGTAGCCCACCTTCGCTGAAGCTTCGGTGGGCGAAGTGGCCTCGCCAGGAATCGAACCTGGATCTGGAGCTTCGGAAACTCTTATACTATCCATTGTACGACGAGGCCTATTTGATCAGTCCGGGCACATTGCTGGTAAAGATTTTTACCGCAATGGCCAGCAATATTACGCCAAAAAATTTACGTATCACCAGCATTCCGCCCGTACCCAGTATACGTTCAATATAAGCCAGCGATTTCAATACCAGATAAACAACTACCAGGTTGGCCAGTATGGCGATGAGAATGGTTACCTGGGCATAATTCGCCTTCAGGGATATGATGGTGGTGAGCGTGCCGGATCCGGCTATCATGGGGAAAGCAATGGGTACCATCACGGTCGACTTGGCATCTTTTTCGCTTTTAAACAATTCCACCCCCAGCACCATTTCCATACCCAGAATAAAGATCACGATCGATCCCGCCACCGCGAAAGAATGCGTTTCCACACCCAGCATCCGCAACAAGGGTTCACCCAGTAATAAAAACAGGATCATCAGTCCGCCGGAAATCAGGGTGGCTTTTAATTCCGGTATTCCGCCCATCTTTTTTTTCAAAGACAGCAGCAGGGGAATAGATCCTAAGATGTCAATCACCGCAAAAAGGGTAAAGGTCACGGTGAGCAACTCGTTCAGGCCGCTTTGCATTTGGTTGTTTTGGCAAAAGTACGATGAAAAGGGATGACGGTTGACGGATGACGGTTGACCGATATCATGTGCGGATTCACACCTAAAGACCGTCAACGGTCATCCGTCAACCGTCATCCGATTCTTCGACTCACAACATCAAATTCACCCCACCCATCATATTAAACCGCTTGCTGTTATATCCGTAAACATCAAAATACTGCTGGTTGGTCAGATTCTGCATGTCCACAAACAGGCGCGCATGCGGCAGTTTCCAGGAGGCAAAAAAGCCAATGGTATAATAGTGGGGCATGGGATCGGGGCCGGTGTCGAATTCGCCTTTGGGACGGTCGCCGACGTATTTGAAGGAGGGCGCCAGGGTCAGCTGCGGTATGGGCTGAATGTTTAATTTACTGTTCACGGTAACATTGGGACGACGGTAGAGGTTTTTCACTTTCAGCCCGTCTTCAATGCCCTCTCCGTCAACAAAACTGAAATTACTAACCCAGCTCACGGCGCCGGATAACCGCATATTGCTTTCGATCTCAAATCCGTAATCATGCTGCTTATCCCGGTTGATATAGGTTGAGGCGAATGTATTGGGATCCGTATAGAAAATGATCAGATGCGCAATGTCCCTTTTGAATGCGGCAATCCGGAATACCGATCCGGCGTCATCGCTTTCCGTTTGCACGCCGATCTCATACGTCGTGCTGCTTTCCGGCTCCAGGTTCCGGTTTCCGTATTCTCCATACAGCTGGTATAAGGAAGGAATTTTATAGGCAGAAGAAATATTCACAAAGATCTTGCTGTGGTCCCCGGTATGGAATGACGGGTTGATCGTGTAGGTGTAATTATTTCCGTAAAGCGAATGGTGGTTTGCGCGTAATCCCGCTTCGAAATTAAATCCGGATAGCCCCGTGATCAGGTAAGAGGCATAGGCCGAGTATTGTTTGATGTGGGCGCTGTCTCCGCCCAGTGCGGAAAAATACGGACCGAAATCACCCACGCTCAGATACGACTGGTCCGTGTTCTGATCGAGGAACTCAACGCCGCCCACCAGCTGCATGTGTTCGGCAAAACGGACGTTCATATAAGATTCCGCGGTGAAGTTCCGGGATAAGTATTCTCCGTGAGAATAATAGGCATAGGGACTGGACCGGTCCGTACTGTCGTCCGTGAAATACCGGGCGGCGTGCTGGTAGCTTGCCAGCGTGTTCCAGTTGAAATGGGCCTTGTGGTAATTGATATACAGGGCGCCCAGGTTGTTTTTATTTTTTCCCGTATAATCCTTGTCATCCAGGAAAGCGCCTCCATCCAGGTCAAAATGATAATCACTCAGGGTGCCCATCAGTTTCACCTGCAAGGCTTCGCTGAATTTGTATTTCAGTTCGGCCTGCAGATTATTCTGCGAAAACCCGTCTTTGTCAAATCCTTTGTTTCCCGTGCTGTCATAGGCAGAGGAGAACCCCGCGCTCTGCTGATGATTGTATTGAACTTTGTATCCAAACTTTTTTATGCTGCCGTCAATACCGGCACCGGCACGTAAGGTGTGGTAGGTCCCGTAACTGAAGGAACCGCTGGCTGTTACCGGTTTGGCGCTTTCTTTTTTCAGGAAGATCTGCACCACACCCGCCACGGCATCGCTGCCCCAGATGGTGCTTTGTCCACCTTTTAATATTTCAATGCGGTCGATCTGCTCCAGCGGAATGCTGTTGAGGTCGAACGTATTGCTGATCTGGGACGGATCAGAAACCGGGATGCCGTCCACTACAATCAGCAGGTTGCCGGATGCTGCGCCGCGGAAATAATTTTCCACGTTCGTACCCATGGTATTGCTGCTGCCAACCATCGTGAAGCCGGCCTGGTCATTCAGCAGTTCGGTGAGGGTGTGGCCGGCATTGTTTTGAATGGTTTTGGAATCAATAACGGTGACGATCTTGCCGGTTTGTGATTGTTTGATGCTGGTTTTGGAGGCCGTCACCACCACTTCGTCGAGTGATGTGGATTTTGCAGAATCTGTTTGTGCGTTTGCCTGCATGGCGAAGCAGATCGCCAGCCCGTGGAAATAAATTTTTTTCATGCTCATTCTTCATTTTAATGGTTTGGTTAAGAAGAATAAGCTTTCGATCCAATGAAATAAGTAGAAATGGAAGTCCTGAATCATGCACATGATTGCAAAACCTGCATCTCCGGCCTTTCACCCGAAAGCTCAGTGATAAAGAAATCCACCTGGCAGGTCTTCTGGCTTGTTCCCTGTTTACTGCCTTCCCATCCGCCGGTTGACGAACAGTGGCCCGGTGTAAACAATTTCAGACGCATCGTCTGCAGAACTCACAGCTACGGGGATAGCGCCGGTTTTACACCGGACTTCCCTTTTAACCCCGACATCGCGGGGACCAGGTTTGTGCAAATGTAATGGAGTGGAATAAATTCCGGAAAGAAATTATGGGCGCCCTGGCCTGTTGGAGGAAATGGTCAGCCCCGCAAAATAATTAACGCCGGCTGCAGCATTGTAATAGCGACCGCCTGCTGCGTTGAGGTCATTGCCTAAACTGTATTTGCTGTTGAAGGCATTGTCGACGCCGGCAAAAACAGAGAGGCTTAATTTCTTAACCGCATGGGTCTTATACCCGATTTTAGCGCCGAGCAACTGGTAAGAACCGGCATAAACCGTATTGGCATCATTGAGCGGCATCTTATCGCTGTAATAATAAGTGAGGTGCAGGAATGGGCCAGGGGCACTGAACAGATCGAGGCCGCCGGCTACGGTGTTATTCGCAATGCCCGGCAAATGTTTTCCTGAATAATCAACGGTATTCTTTTGAAAATCGTCATAGGTAAAACGGTCCAGCGTGTAGGATAACCAGATCCGGATACTGGTAAAAGCGGTGGTTGGGGAAGAAAGTAACTGATAGCTCAGCTGGGATTCTATGCCCTGCTGACGCGTGGCGCCGGCATTGATGTAATAACTGGAACCTGCAGAATCCTCTCTTACCACAATAGCGTGCTGCAATTGAAAATAAAACCCAACCACTTCAGCATATAAGCGCCGGTTAAAAAAACTGGTTTTTATCCCGGCCTCATAATTTATGCCCTGTTCCGGCTGCAGGTCGGTGTTGATGCTTTGATTGGAAGGCAACACTTCTGCAGCTGTCGGCGGGGAAAATCCTTTGGACACGCTGGCGTAAGCAAGCAGGTCCTGCGTGATATTTTTAGAAACGGCCAGCCGCGGCGCCAGCTGGTTGCTGAATGTTTTATTGCGGGGAACGAAGCCGGGAACCGATAACCGGTTGATCCCGATAAAGGATTTATTAAAACTCGCGCCGGCCGTAACCTGCCAGCCATTCGCAAACTGAAAGTTGCCCTGCGCAAAAAGTGAATACGTCCAGAGGTTTATATTATCGTTGGTCTGCACCGTATCCGGTGATCCGTTCGTATTTCCGAAATCTTCTGTTTTAAAAAATCCCTTCTGTGCTTCTCCTCCCGCGTTCAGCCGGAATATCCCCTGCTGAAAAGTAAAGAGCGTTCTTCCCCCAAAATGGGTTTCGTTCCGGATCTCATAATTGAGGAAAGTGGGATTGAGATAATTGGTATAAGCGCCATAGAAATTCGTGGTATTCTGCCAATGGTCATTGAAATGATAAGTATTGGTAATGGCTGCCATAAACGTTTTCTGATAGATGGCTGCCCGTGCCTGGTCCGCCGAAGGAAAGCCGCCCGCGGCAAGCCTTGCCTGTTTGGGATTGGCATTGTATTGTGCAAGCGTCAGCGCACCGGGTGTTTGATAGTACAGGTCGCCATAAGAAACAAAACTGCTCAGGGTTTGCTTCGCAGTATTTTTAAGCACCGATTCCCAGATGGCCATATCCCTGCGCAGGGCGGTATGGTCGCGGTATCCGTTGGAGGACATGTGCGAAAAGCTAAGGCTGTTTCCATTGGAAGCATCTCCGAACCGGACCTGCGCATTCACGGACTGGGTGGCAAAGGAACCGGCCGTATAACTGGCGGAAAAACCCGGCTGCCAGTTATCGGGCAGGGTTTTAACCAGCACCGCACCGCCCGTACCTGCGCCATACAGGCTTCCGGCAGGACCCTTGATCACTTCGAGTGAGGCTATATTAAAGGGAGCCAGTTGCGTGAGGTAGGTATTTCCTCCGGGATCCGTAAATGGAATGCCGTCGAGATAAACTTTTACATTGCGTACTCCGAAGGGCGAGCGCAGCGTGCTGCCCCGGAAACTCAGCCGGTAGCTGCCTGGAGATCTTTCCTCCATGCGAACCCCCGGGATACTATTGAAAGCGGAAACGATGCTGATGTTACCAAAACGGTTGAACTGGCCAGGCGTCAGCACACCAATGGCTGCGGGTACGTCGGCGAGGCGCCGGTTTTGTTCGTAAGCGGTAACTACCACTTCCTGCAATGTTTTCCGGTCTGTTGAGTCCGGCAACCGCGTACTGTCCTGCTGCGCATGGGCAAAACCCGAAATCATCATGGTGGCCAATAAGATCCTCGTTTTCATC
>DASRLM010000335.1:0-6547 GCA_035648455.1 Puia sp.
TGCAAAAGGTTTCCCGGCAGGTGATGGATGCGCGCAGCTTCTTCGGGAACAAGGGATTCATGAACGATATCCAGGCTCCAGGCCGCTTTTTTCCGGTTGACCAGGCGGATTTTTTTATCCGGGTACCAGCTTCCGTGGCGGATCCACCGGCCGCAGTAATTGTTCAGCCGGTTCATACTATATCCGTCGAAAGGAAATCCCCTGTTTTTTTCCTCGCTGATCTCCTGGCACAGTTCCCCGCTGAGGAGTTCATCGGCATCCAGGAACAAAATGTAATCGTATTGAGCCAGGACCGTGGCCGCATTTTTCTGGGCGCCATATCCGGTAAAAGCCTGCTGGAAAAAACGGCCCCCCAGTGACCTTACCACCGATGCTGTACCATCGGTGGAAAATGAATCCAGTACCAGCACCTCGTCCGCGATGGGGTCAGCGGAGCGGATGCAACGCGCTATATGCTGCTCTTCGTTAAAGCTGATGATGACAATGGATAATTTTTCCATCGGAGATTTACCTGGTGATGCTCATTTCTTTTTCGGAAATATCCTGGCTGTTCTTTCTTTCCCCGATCTGCTGGCGCCACATGGCATAATACAAACCTTTTTCATCGCGTAGCGCGTTGTGCGTGCCGGTTTCCACCACCTCGCCCTTTTCCAGCACATAAATGCGGTCGGCGTGCATGATGGTTGATAACCGGTGCGCGATCAGTATCGTGATCTGATTTCTTTGAGATGAAACTTCCCGGATCGTAGTTGTGATTTCTTCTTCCGTCAGGGAATCCAGGGCAGACGTGGCTTCATCAAAGATGAGTACCCGGGGTTTGCGCAGGAGTGCCCGGGCAATGGATATCCGCTGTTTCTCGCCGCCGGAAAGTTTCAAACCGCTTTCGCCGATCCTGGTTTCAAGGCCTTTCTCCGCCCGTTCCAGCAAGCCGTTGCAGGATGCTTTCTGCAGTACATCCAGCAGGTCCTCCTGGCTCGCCTTCGGATTGACGAACATAAGGTTTTCCCGGATGGTTCCGGAAAACAACTGGGTGTCCTGCGTCACAAAGCCGATCTGGCTGCGCAGGTCGTCGAAATTAATCGAGTTCTCATCCAGGTGGTTGTACAGGATCCTTCCGTCCATGGGCCGGTAAAGACCCACCAGGAGCTTCATCAGGGTGGATTTACCCGAACCCGACGGGCCTACAAAGGCAATTGTTTCTCCTACACGAACATCGAAACTGATGTGGTCTATAGCGTAATGCTGAACGGACTTATGTTTAAAAACCACATCCCGGAAACTGAGCGTTTCAATTTTACCCAGGTGTTTCGGTTCCAGCGCCTGCGGTTCAGGAACCTTTTTCATGAGGACATCAAAATTATTCAGGGATGCTTCCGCTTCGCGGTAGGACATGATGATGTTCCCGATATCCTGCAAGGGACCGAACACAAAAAAGGAAAAGATCTGCATGGTCACGAGTTGTCCGGCATTCATCTTATCCTTAAAGATCAGCCACATCAGGATGAACAGGATCACCTGGCGGAGGGTGTTCACAAAGGTCCCCTGTATAAAACTGATGCTCCGGATGCGTTTCACCTTGGTGAGTTCCAGTGCCAGGATCTGGTATGTATTTTTGTTCAGCCTGTTCACTTCTTCCCCGGTGAGCCCCAGGCTCTTTACCAGTTCAATATTTCTCAGGGATTCCGTGGTGGATCCCGCCAGGGAGGTGGTCTGGGAAACAATATTTTTCTGAATGGTCTTGATCTTGCGGCTCAGTAAATTGCTGATGAATGTAAGCAGCAGGATGCCCGTCAGGTAAACGATCGGAATGCTCCAGTGGATCCAGATGGCGGCATAGGTAAAAACAAAGATCACGCCGATGATTACGCCAAACAGTACGTTGATGAAGTAGTTGAGAAACCTTTCCGTGTCCTCCCGCACCTTCTGCAGTATGCCCAGGGTTTCCCCGCTCCGCTGATCCTCAAAATCTTCGTAAGGGAGCTTCATGGCATGCTGGAGCCCGTCCGTAAACACCCTGGCGCCGAATTTCTGTACCACCACATTCATGAAATAGTCCTGGAAATTTTTAGCGAGCCGGCTCACCATGGCAACGGCAATGGACAGCACCAGTAAATTGATGACACCCGGATGGGACCATGAAAAGACGGTGAAGAAGTGATCGGCGGAAAAAATATTGTGCACTTTCCTGGCCTGGACGTATTCGTTTGACAGGTTTACAATTTTACCGAAAATGATCGGATCGAAAAGCGAGAACCCGATATTTAAACTCGCCAGGAACAGGGTAAGCCCGACCAGCCATTTAAAGGGTTTCAGATATTTGATCAGGATCTTCATATTGCGTTAAATAACATCGGAGAACCGGAAAGGTTGCCGGTCAGTATTTTTTACAAGTTCGGCAAATATGCTAAAAGTTTGGCAGGGCATGAACAAATATTTACCAGCGGATGCAGCCGGGTTATTGATTTGTTTTCATCCGGCGGGTAGGTTTCGTTACATTTACCCCATTTTATATCTTTCAGACAGGAAGATTATTGGCTGATCGGTAAAAACCCTTATGTCTTGCTGAAAGTCGAATCATACCGGAAAGGAATTGTCTTATCTACTGGTTTTAATATTCTCAACAAAGGTCTGGTTTTTTGCAACAGCCTGATCGTTGCCTATTATTTCGGCACGCAGCTGAAAACGGATATATATTTTTTCGTTTTTGGTATCATCGTTCTCTTCAACGGGTTTGCAGCAGGATTAAATTCTACGGTGCTGATACCGGAATCAATGCGGATCAGGAATCAGGAAAATGAGCATGAGGCCATGCGGTTCCTTAATTTCTTTCTGTTGCTGTATTTCGCTGTTTCATTATTCGTGATATTAATATTTGCGGCGAACCCCGTTCTCGCTTTTTCCGGTATTTCCCACTTCGCTAAAGGCGGTCTGCGGGCCAATTCCGCTACATTATATCTGGCGTTGCCCCTGTTTATGGTGATGACGCTCACTACCCTGCTTACGGATATTCTTTCTTCCTACAAATTTTTTACGATGCCTATGATCGCCGGTATGATCAATGGGATCTTCTCCATTGCGTTTGTCGTGGCGTTTCATAGCGTGCTGGGCATACGCAGCCTTTTGGCAGGCCTTCTGGTTTCATATGTCATTAACCTCCTGATCCTCTTCTATCTTATGAAAAAAAGATTAAACTGGAGGTATTTTGACGGGTTGCCAAAGGTTGAAAAAAGAATATGGAAAAATGTCGGTTTCGCGCAGGCTGGCAATATCACCACCATGCTGTATTCCTACGCGCCCATGTACCTTTTCAGCGGAGTAAGCATAGGAACCATAACCGCGCTTAACTTTGCCCAGCAGATAGCGGGAATTCCCACCACCCTGGTCACGAACCAGGTGTCAGCGGTCTCAGGGATCAAATTCAACGAACTGTATACAAGAAAGAACCACGGGAAAATGAACGAAATTTATCTGACAACGACCAATTTCCTTCAATTCATTCTGATGCCGGTGAGCATCCTGTTATTTCTCCATGCCGAAGAGGTGGTTACCATTCTGTTTAAAAGAGGCGCATTCGACAGTCAATCGGTGCTTCAGTCCGCCCTGTTCCTGAAATATCTGGGATTATTATTGCCCATGCTGGCAATCAATACCATGGGAGCGAGGATGCTGATGGCCACACACCGGATAAAAGAAAGTTTCTGGTTCCAGATTGTTATGAATGTAACCCTGGTGATCCTCATTTTTGTTGGTGTACGGGAATTTCAGATAATGGGCTATTTGCTGGCGATGCTAACGATCTATTTCCTGAGCACTTTATTTCAATATTATTTATTCCGCTCGATTCTGCCTTTCGTCCGGTATGCCGGGGTGCTGGAATCCTTTTTTAAACTGCTCCTGCTGAACGCGTGTGTTGGCGCGGTGGTTTACGGTGCGGGCTTTCTCCTTCCGGGAAATGTCGGCCCGGTGGTTAATGTACTATTTGCAGGCACCCTTCATGTTGGCCTGCTCCTGATGCTGAACAGCGCGCTAAAAATAGATCAGGAACTGCTGAACTATACACGTACATCACTTAAAGTGATCAGAAATGGTATACGGACTGTTCTTTATCGGGTCCGCCCATAACTTTCATTTGACCTATATATAATTGACCTGAATTGATGGATTTTAAGTACGCATATGAGCTTTCTCCTGAAATGGAAAATGACATTGGGGCATTCTACCATTCCCTTGAACACGTTACGCTTGAGCAGTACCCGCCATGGACCCTCCTGGAAAAGGGAAATTTCAAAAATTGCTATTTCGTTGCGAGGGACAATGGGAAGATCGTTTGTACTGCCGTAATCATGGAGCGGAAAGCCAGGGTTTTCCGATTCGCCATTATTCAGTTCGGACCTTTGTTCAAAGAACCCGGATCGTTGATCGCCTCGCTTATTTCTATTGACAGTTACTACCGGAACAAAAGTTATGTTTTTCTCACTGTGCAATTGGCCATACCAACAGGGAATACGGCCGACCTGATCGAATACCGGTTAAATAAGGCGCTGAAGCTGCATACCTGCTTCAACCGGGATAACTGGTCATCCATTGTCGTGAACCTGAATGATACAGAAGAAGACATCCGGAGGAACTTCTCCAAGGGCCATAAAGCTGACCTGAAAAAGTCGGAAAAAAATCAAATCTCAGTCGCCGGGATATCCTCGGAAGAGGAGCTGAACGGTTTTTGCGAGCTGTATATCAAAATGAACAGGGAGCGGGGGCTTCCTGTTGACGATATCCAAAATAAGGCTTTTTTGAGGAGGACCTATGATTTCCTGAAACGGACAGGGCAGGGGGATTGTCTTATCGTAAAAGACAATGCCGGTCATTTGCTGGGAGGGATAATGCTGTTATATCAGGGCAAGACGGTGCGTTATTTCAAGGGCGCCTCCGACCCTGCTTACAGACATGTACCGATCCTGCACCTGGCTATATGGGAAGGCATAAAAAAGACAAAGGCGCTGGGATATCATTATTTTGATTTCTGGGGCTATAATCATTTCGTGAATGAAAATGACCAGGTTTTCTATATTAACCGGTTCAAGAAAGGATTTGGCGGCAGTTATTCCTTTTATCCCAAAAAAATGTATTTTCTGTTCAAACCGATGATGTACCGGTTATACAGGATACTGATTGGGTTTAAAAAAAGATGGGAAAGATAATGATCGATAAAATTGTCACTGCATGTGTGGTTTTGCCGGGTTGTTGAATAATTCGTTTAATGTTGACCGCGGGCAACTTGCCGGAATTGCCGGAAAGGTATCTTTCCGGGGCCCCGACAGCTGTGGCATTCGCTTGTACGACCGGGAATTGAACGCCGGAGAACACGGCAACAATGCGTTGTTCTTTAACCGGCTGGCTATCCTGGATCTGGACGCCCGGTCAGACCAGCCTTTCGGCGACGGGCAACATACCTTGTTATTCAACGGGGAGATCTATAATTACACGGAACTGAGGCAGGAGCTTCAGAAGGAGGGCTGCCAGTTCCATACAACCTCCGATACGGAAGTTATATTCTACGCACTAAAAAAATGGGGGACAGCCGCATTAACGCGGTTCAACGGTATGTTTGCCTTTTGCAGGATCGATCATGACCGGAAAACCTTCCTGCTGGCCAGGGATCGTATGGGTATCAAGCCGCTATATTATACCCGGCAGGGACAAAGTTTTATTTTTGGTTCGGAGTTGGATTCCGTGTTGCGGCTGATGAACGAATTGCCCCCCATCCGCCAGGAATCTGTGCGACAGTTTTTATGGATGCAATTTATCCCGACACCCCATACTATTGTACGGGATGTTCTCAAGCTGCCGCCCGGATATTCTCTGGAAGGAAACTGGGAATCACTCGACCGCCAGCGGACACCTGCACCGAAACCATACTGGGATGCCTATTCAAAACTAACGGCCGGGGCACCGGACGCAGACCCGGAACAACTGGAAGATATACTGGTCGGCAGCCTGTCCCGCCAAATGGTGGCAGACGTTCCACTTGGGCTTTTTCTAAGCTCCGGCGTGGATTCGTCCCTGCTTGCTGCACTGGTTAACAAACATTTTGCCGAAGCGCGGCCATTCAATTTCTTCACCGTTGCGTTTAACGAAGCTACTGCTTCAGATGAAAGCAATGACGCCATATCATTTATTAAAGGCTTCAATAATCCCATGCTGCAGAGCCATACGCTTTCCGTCGATGCAACGCTTATCGGCCAAAAGCTGGAACGCCTGTACGATTATTTTGATGAACCCTTCGGGGACACGGCCTCGCTGTTGAACTGGGTCATCTCCGAGAAGGCGAGGGCATCGGTGACCGTAGCGCTTTCCGGCGACGGGGCAGATGAATTATTCTGGGGATATACCCGGTATGAGCAATGGAAACATCCCTCGTTTCGCCTGTTAGATAAATTCAATATTCCAGGAAGTCTGGCTTTCCTCGCCCGGCCGTTTCCTGGTGGCAAAAGCTGGCGTCAGAAATTGGCATTGGAGCTTGAACCGGATCCTTTGCGCCGTCACTTCA
>DASRLM010000336.1:0-2132 GCA_035648455.1 Puia sp.
GTTGTTACCTTTCTCATTAAAACATCGCTGGCGTTTGTCAGGAATCCCTTAAAAAATAACAGGGGAAAAGTATACTTATAACTAAACTTAATCCACACCTTTACCTATGTTAAACAGGGAGAAATTGATTAAGACAAAGGAATACTGGATGGAGACCATTCAGAATAATCTGTTTAGGCAGCTGAATGCCTATATGGAAGACCAGCATTTAAACCAGAATGATCTTGCCGAAAAATTAGGTGTAACCAAGGGTTATATATCCCAGGTATTGAATGGAAATTTCAACTTCACCATCGGCAAACTGATCGAGCTTTCGCTTGCCATCGGAATGGTCCCGGATATTGAATTCAGATCTTTCAAGCATTATCTTCATAAACGGGAAGACGCTTTACGCAAAATTCAGCCAAAAATAAAAGAATGCTAAGGTTAATCGGGACTAAGGCATAAACAAAGGTTTACCGCGTTTCAGAACTGGCGAATATCACTACCTATTTTACCACAATCTCATCAGAATAAATACTAACGGGTTCTCCACAGCGTATATGCCAGGAGGGCATCTTCAAAAGGCTCTCTGCATGCACTTTTATATAACGGGCTTTCGTGCCAATCTTCACGTCCGCCTGAAAAGCCTGTATGGAAATTTTAGTGATATTCGGATTTTCGGCCGGATTGGGATTATGCGGATTGATGATCTTTATTTCCTCATCGTATTTTTCAGCATCAACGGATATGGAATAAATCACATATTCAGGGAGCGCCATCAAGTGCCAGTCGGCCTGGGCCTGCGGATTCAGGAAATCCATGTTGATGGAGCTTACGGGCATCACTTCGCCCAGGTCAAGAATAAAATCCATGTGTTCCCCTTCATAAAAGATCCAGTTCGGGTCAGCGCGCTGCCAGGATTCGTAGGAAGCGAAAATGCCGTCGGTAAGACCCTGCACGCTTTTGGATTTATTGGCCGGATGGGTGATCGGGATGATTTTTTTATTAAACGACTTGGCCCTGTCCATTTCTTCCATCCCGCTAAAGATCCGGTTGTAGGATGCGAGGAAATGCTCAGGACTGCCACTCCGCTCCCTCACCAGGAGAACGCCTTCCCGTTTGCAACCGTCCACAAATTTATTTACCAGTGCTTTCATTTCCGGTTTTGCTGTCACCCTGCCATTGCCCAAATGCTGATATAAGCTTCGGGGCGTATCAATTTCTGTACGTCCGATCTGAATTTCAGCATACATGACCGGCAGTCTGGCCGTTTGTACCCGCTCCAGCAACTGCGCATCCGTTCTTACCGATTCCTCAGCCTGATCAAACATTTGTTTGTATGTCTCCATCATGGGGGCCGATAAAAAAGCTTCTTTCGCATCGATCGGATCGCCAAAAATATCCAGTCGCATACCGCTTTTTAATAAGGAGGAATGCATGGCATCGATGTACCGGCGGATGTACGGCCCCGCGGCGCCATAATAGCCATTTAGAAAATCATCCATAATGGCCTTCTCGTCGGCATCAGGATTCCACATGAGTTTATAGATCAGGTAGGCGCGCAGCAGGGCCATTTCCGCAGCCGGCTCAGCGTTTGCCTGCATGAATAAAGCGTGTACCTGATTGTCCGTATAAAATTTGATATTGGGCTTTATCGTATGCAGGTTCGGAAACGGAGCAAAAAAATTGGTGAACTGAATATTGTAATCCCAGATGAGGATATCCTTTGCAAGGGCCCCCCAGTTTCTCAGATCATTGGAAAAGGCCGGATCGGTTTCAAAGACAGGCGCGTTACGCCTGCTCTCGATATTGCAGAGCATGATATTGACATTAGGCGCCGTCTGGATATTTTTCGGCGCTTTGCGGGAATACCAGTAAGCCAATGTGGAAATGATCTTATCCGGAAATGCTTTGGCTACCTGGTTTACAAAATAAATGATGGAACCAGCCGGCACAGCGCCGTATTTTTCGTTCAGCGCTGTGCAGGCCCCGCAACGGCAATATTTATCGTTGTCATTCTGACTGACCGACCAATAGGTTGCCGCCGGCTTCTCTGCGATTTTCTTTCTCAGGCTGGAGACGACGATGTCCACCACTTCGGGATTGGACAGACACAACTGGGTGCCGGGACGCCGCTCGCCATTGATCAG
>DASRLM010000337.1:0-3290 GCA_035648455.1 Puia sp.
AGACAGTAGTGAATAACCTTTTTACAGAAGGGGAAAGCCCGATCGGGAAGATCATCCGCTTCAATAAAATTCCATTCCGCGTAATCGGAGTGCTGGCATCCAAGGGTGAAAATGCATTTGGGCAGGACCAGGATGACATCATTATAACTCCATATACAACGGTGCAGGAGAGAATTTTGTCGACCGTCTATTTTCAAAATATATATGCGTCCGCCTTGAACGAGCAGGTGACGGATGCCGCAACCAGCGAGATATCCCGGATACTGAGGACCACCCACCGGTTAAAACCTGCGGAAACGGATGACTTTGCCGTGCGAACACAGGCTGAGCTGATCAATACATTCAGTTCAACCAGTCAGCTGCTGACCGTACTGCTTACGGCCATAGCCGGCATCTCCCTGGTGATTGGCGGTATTGGCATCATGAATATCATGTATGTTTCTGTCACGGAACGCACGCGGGAAATCGGTTTACGCATGGCCATCGGAGCCAGGGGCATTGACATCCTGCTGCAGTTCCTGATAGAGGCCATTCTGATCAGCATTACCGGCGGGCTGATCGGCGTGGTGCTGGGTATTGTGGCTTCCCGGCTCGTCACGTTTTTTTTATCCTGGCCCACGCTGATCTCCGAATTTTCTATTGTGCTTTCCTTTCTGGTTTGTGCCTTCACCGGTGTGTTTTTTGGGTATTACCCCGCTCAGAAAGCTTCCCGGCTGGATCCGATAGAAGCACTGCGGTATGAGTAATAAATTAAATATTGCCCGATTCAATGGGCAATCCTGCAATTTTATTTACCTTTTAGGTATTCCCAAACTTAAAACTCAAAGTCATGAAAAAGTTACTTTTTTTTATGGGACTTGTCCCCTGGATGATGTCTTGTAACAACCAGAGTGTCTCTGCCACCGGTACTGCCTCCGATTCAGTGGTTGCGGCAATGACAGCGAAAGACAGTGTGTTGGAGAAAAATAAGGCTACTGCGCTGGCCAGTGTGCAGGCGTTCAATGCCGCGAAGCTGGATGATGTATTTAAAGATGTAACTGCTGATGCGGTTGATTTTGGCGATGGAACAATGAAGCCGGTAAAAGGGGTTGATTCCATAAAAGCCAATGTAAAGGAATTCCTGAACGCTTTCCGGGACTATAAAGGGGAAAATTTCCTCGTTCTTGGAGATGGCAATCATGTGGCCGTATTTGCTGACTGGTCCGGGACTTTTAAAAATCCATTCATCGGTATGAAGCCGACCGGTAAATCCTTTAAGGTAAAAGACGTTGACTTGTTTACTTTCAATGATGAAGGCAGGATGACGGAGCACCGGTCAGTGCAATCCAACCGTACCATCCTGGAAATGGTAGATGCGAAAATGAAAAAATAAAATTCAGGGTCGTTCTCAACCGCATTTATCTCCCCGGTAAAGCCCGGGGAGATTTTCTTGAATTTAATTCTGCAGTAAAAGTACAGGGGTTGAATACCTTTCAAGCAGACGGGGAGGCACTGGCACGAAGTGAAAAAAGGGATTGGGAATGACGGATTTTACCATTCAGAATGCCATCGCCCGGATCCCGAGCGAAGGCGACCTGTTTAAGCCGGTACCCGGCAAAGGGATCAATCTGAAAAAGGCAATGTCCATCATGCACAGCCTGGAATGACAGCAGCCGGTTTTCCTCAGAAATTTATTTTTCTGGAAATCTGTCGCGGTTAGTATTTAAGGGCGCGATAGCTGGCATATTGCTGATTCAACCGCAGCAATACTTCGTTGCTGGTATAGTTCACCTGCAATGCATAACTCGCCGAACCCCCGCCGATGAAATAATTCCCATTCATTTTCTTCCGTTTGGAAATACGTGTACCGGGTTTGTCCGTCAATGATCCATTTCTGAAAATTATCTGTTTTCAGTCCGGAGACCTTTTCTTTGATCAGATTGCCTTTCTGATCCAGGATGGCCAGTACCGCATTATTTTTTGCGTTTAAAGCCAATAGGATTTCGCCGGTATCGAGACCGCCGGAACCGGATACATTATATAAGCTTTGATCCACTTGAATGGAGTCGTTTGTAATTAGGGGCGGTGTGATCCTTGATGCCTGTGAATTCTTCTTACATCCCCATAAAATACCGGCAACCAGCACGGAAAGAGCAATAGGCAGACCATATTTTTTGAGCAGCATATGCGGGGTGATGTTTATTATATGCAGTGCAAATAAGCGGGTGCTTGGCCAGTTGCAAAAACATACAGGTGAGTAAGGCTTTTTTATCGGCGAATTAAAATCGGGATCAGTAACTGGGAAGCACTTTTTGCGGAAACAGATGGCCTGACGCCCGTCATTCATCTATTTAAATGGTTGTTCGGCGATTGATTTTTACAGGGGCCGTTTCATCCATTAGTTTTGAAATCGCAAAGACAAAATAAACCGATGGAATGATATGCCGGAAATCAATCAACTCTTACGGCATAAATAAATTCATTGGGTTGTATGTAATTGTCGCGGAAAGACAGGTCCGCATCGAAATATTGTTTCTGGTTGAACCATTTTTTCTTACGGAAAAACTGCCATCCGAACGGTTGCTGCTCCGGTTTCAAATAGCCAATGGGGTTCTGAATATTTTTATCGTTGTAATCATTAATGAAAATGAAAAATAATTGTCCGAGAGACATATTCAGTGGCGCCTTGGAAGTGAAATTGGTATATGTGGAATCGCCAGGGGTTTTTGAAAATACAAACTGGACGACCTCTATCTGAGAAAGATCGATCATGTCCAGGTCCGGCATGTCAACATTCAGCGGATAATACCAGGATTTGTATATGCGGGCAGGAATTTGAAAAAAGAACCGGATGGCGTGCCAGCATAAATAAGGGATCACAAAGGGCAGTATATAGGTGAGGAACCGGTAGTCTATGAGGAGGAAATAATATAAGGCAACAGCAACAAGTGTTGCCATCAGCATCAGCAGGAGCGTGACCGCCAATCCTTTCCAGAATTCGTTCCGGGAAATTTGTGGAACGAACCGGCTTGATAACCATACCTGTAACGTGCCCAGCATCAATGCCAGTACCTGTGCGAAATAATAATATGCATCTGCCTGATCGGAATTCGTCCACTGGAGCAAACTGATCAGGGCCAGTAATATTACCAGGATCAATGCATATACAAAAGGCTTCTTTCCGTATTTTTTAACTACCTGATTTTCGGCCATATATGCATGAAATTGAGCTTTATAACCTGTAATTTATAAAAAACATTTTAAACCATTTAAACAACCAAAATATGAATAATAAAAGTACCCTTCTGCTC
>DASRLM010000338.1:0-9024 GCA_035648455.1 Puia sp.
TGATGATGTACCGTTTTCTCCCTGCCTCCGTTTGCGCTTCGCCAATGATGAACAGCGCGGCCAGGTAACCGCAGATAGCCACCGTAAATAAGCCCACGGAAACAGAGAAAAAATTCAGCCAGGAAAAAATAAAAGCGTCCCGGAAATTTGTCGCCTGCGGATCTATTTTCCCACCGACGGCACTTCCTGCAATGATGCCGAGAAAGAGTGGCGTGATGAAACTGGAATACCGGAATATTTTATTGTATACTTTCTGCATATCGTCGTGCACGGCGTCGTAATGTCGAAAAGCAAATGCGGTTCCCCGGGCAATGATGCCCAGCAGCATAATGGCCAGCGGAATGTGCAGATAGGTTGAGACCGTAGAATAAATTTCCGGAAATCCTGTAAACAGGATCACGATCACAATGATGAGCCACATGTGATTGGCTTCCCACACAGGACCGATTGCCCGGTAAAGGGTATGGCTGGTTTTGTCTTTGTTCCGGTTCGAAGTAAACAATTCAATGATGCCGGCGCCAAAATCGGCGCCGCCCAGCAACAGATAGAGCAAAAGAGCAGCCCACAAATAAATGATCACTACATAAATCATACGTGTTCATCCCGGAATATCGTATAGTTCCGAAACCATTTTAATCTGACGATAAAGCATAAAACAAACCACCAGGGCCAGGGAAAAGTACACCGCTGTAAAAACAGCAAATGAATATCCTATGCCCGGCATGGGTGTAACAGCGTCCGCCGTCCGCATGAACCTATAGAGGATCCAGGGTTGACGCCCCACTTCCGTGACCGTCCAGCCGGCTTCCAAGGCGATAAAACCAACCGGTGTAGCCAGCGCAAATAATTTTAACAACCAGGGCCGCTCCTGCCAGTTGTGTTTTTTCCACAACCCAAAAAAATACAACAGACTGATGGTAAGCATCAGCATGCCAAGGCCAACCATTACCTGGAATGCGAAATGGGTGACCCCTACCGGCGGCCGGTCCTTCGCCGGGATCCGGTCAAGGCCCTTCACTTCTGTTGCGGTGTTGCCGGAAATCATAAAACTCAGCATGCCCGGAAGCTCAATGCCGTATTTCACCGTCCCGGTTTTTTCATCCGGTATTCCCCCGATGAGCAGGGGGGAATGGGTTTGGGTTTTGAAAACCGCTTCCATGGCAGCGAGTTTAGCGGGTTGGCGCCTCGCCACATCCTTGGCGGAATGATCACCGCTCAGCGGCTGGAGAACGGCTGCCGTGCAGGCAAATACCGCGGCGATCCGGAAAGCCTTGGTATGGAATTCAATATTCTTTTTCCGTACGATCATATAAGCATGCACCCCGGCCACGGCAAATCCGGTAGCCGCGAATGCCGCGATACACATGTGGAGGGCTTCCGAAAACCAGGCCGCATTGAACATGGCCTTCACGGGATCGATGTTAATATACCTGCCGTGGTCAAAGTCAAAGCCTGCGGGGCTGTTCATCCACGCATTGGCGGCAACCACCAGGATTCCGGATACCAGTCCGCTGACCCCCACCACCACGCCGGTAAACCAGTGGAACCATTTATTGAAACGGTTCCATCCATATAGAAAAAATCCGAGGGCAATGGCTTCAATAAAAAAGGCGGTTCCTTCCAGAGAAAAAGGAAGACCGAATATAGGCCCCGCATGTTTCATAAAAGTGGGCCAAAGCAATCCCAATTCAAAAGAAAGTACAGTTCCTGAAACAGCGCCGGTAGCAAAAAAAATGGCCACACCCTTGCTCCAGGCCTTCGTCACATTCCGGTAAACCACTTTGCCGGACCTCAAATAATAAAAATGAGCAACAGCCATAAAAAATGGCATCACCATACCTATGCAGGAAAAGACAATGTGAAAAGCCAGTGAAAGCGCCATCTGGGAGCGGGCCGCCATGAGGTCATTCATTGGGAAGAATGATGTTGGACGAAGGTAAGGATATGTTGACGGATGACGGTTGACGGTTGACCGGCATTAGGTTCGAATCCGCACCTGAAGTCCGTCAACCGTCAACCGTCATCTGTCAACCCTCATCCCTTCCCCCGTATTTCTTTGATCTGACCCAACAGCGCCGCCGTCAGCGTCGTTATTTCCGCGAACTCTTTTTTGTCTATGGCCGATTTGGTGAGCAGTTTACTGCCCATACCCACGGCGGAAACACCGGCATGGAACCAGGCTGTGAGATTTTCCGTTTTCGGTTCCACGCCACCGGTAGGCATGAACAAAAGATCGGGAAAAAGTTCTTTGACGGATAAAACAAATGCGGGACCCAGCAGGTTGCCCGGAAATAATTTAACCAGGCGGATGCCGGCCTGGTTGACCCTGATCAACTCTGATGGCGTCATACATCCCGGTATCCAGAGTACCTGGTGTTTGCGGGATACAGACAATACTTCTTTTACAAAACCGGGACTGATTAGAAAATCAGCGCCGGCTTGGAGCGCCTCTTCCGCCGTATCACCGCTGGTTACCGTACCCAGCCCGAGGATCATATCCCTGCAATCTTTTTTCGCAGCCTGCTTCAGTTTTTTCAGATTTTCCAGCGCCGCTTTTCCCCGGTTGGTATATTCTATCACGCGGATACCGGCTTCGTACAGGGCCTTCATGATCTGAATGCTCACGGCAGGATCCGGATGGAAATACAGGGGCAGCACACCCTGCGATATAATGGCCTGTAAAATTTTTTTGTTTTTATGCATATTGTTTGGCTCTTGCCTGAATGGTTGCGATATCCTGGCCGGTTGCATCTCCTGATTCCATAAATTTTCCAAATGCAGCGGCAGCGGCAAACTGAATGGTCTCTTCTTCCGGCCAGTGTTTGTATAAACCCATGATGAGGCCGGCCATAAAACAATCTCCCGTGCCCACTTTGTCCACGATGGCATCTGACTCAAACACGGAAGAACTTAAGAAACGGTGTGCCTCGGAATAAAGGGTCGCAAAATAGCGGATGCCCTTTTCAAGCCGGTCGAACCGGAAAGTATTGGCCACTGTTTTACACCTAGAAAATTTTTTCAGCATGAGCAGCGAAGTTTGCCTGGCATGTTCGAGATAAGTATCGTGCTTATCCGGATCAATACGACTTTCATGCAGCGGTATGCCCAGAAGCTGATGTGCCGACCAGATATTGCCCATGATCACATCGCAGTACTGTGCCAGTGTGGTCATTACTGTATGCGGATCCCTATCCTTCCAGAGTTTGGGCCGATGGTTGAGATCTACCGATATGGTAATGTTTTTTTTTGAGGCGGCCTCAAGGCCTTCCCGGCAAACTTCGGTTACGGAGTCGTTCAGCGCCGGACTGATGGCGCTGAAATGAAACCAGGAAACATCTTTTAGAATAAGGTCCCAGTTGAGCATGCCTTTTTTCAAACCCGTAAACGCAGAATAATCGCGGTCATAGATCACAGCGGCATTTTTTACATCTGCACCCTGTGCCAGGAAATAGGATCCGATCCGGTTTCCCGAATAAAATATGGTATCAGTGGAAATATCTTTTCCCCGGATCACTTCCGCTATATCGGCCGACAGATAATTGTCGGGCAGGGCGGTACAATAAGAAACGGGTATTTGCCATTTACCCAAAGCCGTGGCCACATTGAGTTCTGCGCCGCCGAGATAAACCGGCAGGGCCTGTGTTTTCAGCCACCTGCCATGGGAAGCAGGTGAAAAGTGCAACAACAATTCTCCAAAACAAAAAATTTTTCCCATCGCATACTACTTATATGGCCGGCGGCCCGGTTACTGACCCAAAGTTCCTATTTTCCAGTCAAAATAATGCCGGGCATTATTATAACAGATATCCTGAATCAGTTTGCCGACCCAGGAGATATCGTGGGGCAATTCCCCTTTTTCCATTTCCCCGCCAAACAGATCACAGAGTATGCGGCGGAAATATTCATGTCTCGGATAAGACAGAAAGCTCCTGGAATCTGTTACCATTCCCACGAAGCGGCTCAGCAACCCCATATTGGATAAGGTATTCAGCTGTCTGGTCATACCGTCTTTCTGATCCAGGAACCACCAGGCGGATCCCCATTGGATCTTTCCAGGCACGGAGCCGTCGTTGAAATTGCCGGTCATGGTGGCCATCAGTTCATTGTCCGCCGGATTGAGATTATACAAAATGGTTTTCGTGAGCCGGTTGTTTTTATCCAGGATATCCAGGAATGCAGACAATGCTTTGGCCTGGGGGAAATCCCCGATGGAATCCACACCAATATCCTTGCCGAGCGTAGTGAGCAAACGGCTGTTGTTATTGCGCAGGGCGCCCAGGTGAAACTGCTGAACCCAACCTTTTTCGTGGTTCCATTCAGCCAGTTGCAGCAGCAGGGCCGTTTGGAATTTCCTTACTGACAGCGGATCGGGTTTTTGTCCTTTTCTCACTTTGTCGAATATGCTCCTTACTTCCGATTCCATAAATTCCTCTGAAACCATCTGTTCCAGCCCATGGTCGGACAGTGTGCAACCGGATGCATGAAAAAAATCATGACGGCTCTTCAGGGCATCCAGGAAATGCTGGTAGGAATTGATTTCCATACCGGCAGATTTGCCCAATCTTTCCAGGTAAGCGTTAAAAAAATCCGGATGATCAATCGCCAGGGCGTTATCGGGACGAAAAGCAGGCAGCACCTTTATTTCAAAACCCGCTTTCTTTAAAGACAGATGATGCTCCAGGGAATCGGCAGGATCATCGGTGGTGCACAGCACTTCCACCCGCATTTTTCGCAGCAGGCTGCGCACGCTGTATTCTTTGGTTTGCAATCTGGCATTGCATGCATCAAAAATGTCTTTGGCCGAATCCAGGTTCAATAATTTATCTATCCGGAAATAACGCTGCAGCTCCAGATGCGTCCAGTGATAAAGCGGATTTCTGAAAGTATAGGGAACGGTTGCCGCCCATTGCTGGAATTTCTCCCAATCACTTTTTTTGCCGGTGATGTATTGCTCATTCACCCCGTTGGCGCGCATGGCACGCCATTTATAATGATCCCCGTTGAGCCAGATCTCCGTGATGTTCTCAAACCGGTGATCAGCGGCAATCTGTTCCGGTGGCAGGTGGCAGTGATAATCCACGATTGGCATCGGTTCGGCATATTCATGATACAGGCGTTCTGCCGTTTTGGAATTCAATAAAAAATCATTGTCCAGGAACTGCTTCATGAATGGTTTGAAAGATTATAAAGAAACCCCCCTTTTCCAGGGAATAAAATCGTTCTGGTTTAATAAAACTGCTTTGGGAATTATTTCTCCGCTGGCGGCGCGGATACAATAGCTGAGAATTTCTTCTCCCATTTCTTCTATGGTCTTCTCTCCTTCTATGATTGGCCCGGTGTCTATGTCGATGATGTCTCCCATGCGTTTTGCCAGTGGGGTATTGGTGGAGATCTTGATGGTGGGGCTCACCGGATTGCCCGTGGGGGTTCCAAGGCCGGTGGTAAATAAGATCAGGGTTGCCCCCGATGCGGCCTGTCCCGTGGTGGCCTCCACATCGTTTCCCGGCGTGCAAACCAGGCTCAATCCCGCCCTGGTGGCTGGCTCGGTATAATCCAGCACATCCACTACGGGAGAATTACCGCCTTTTTTGGCAGCGCCGGCAGATTTCATGGCATCGGTGATCAATCCGTCACGGATATTTCCCGGCGAAGGATTCATATCGAATCCCGAACCCACGCGTTGTGCGGCTGCTTCGTAGTCTTTCATCAGACGGATGAACTTCCTGGCCACCGGTTCACTCACGGCACGGTCGATCAGTTCCTGTTCCACACCGTTGAGTTCCGGAAATTCAGCCAGCAGCACCTTTCCGCCCAGGGCCACCAGCAGGTCCGCGCAATAACCGACAGCGGGATTAGCCGTGATGCCGCTAAAGCCATCGCTGCCGCCGCATTTCACGCCTATGCATAATTTATCCAGGGAAGCCGGTTTCCGCTCAAACTGATTGATGGTGATCAGTCCCTCAAATGTTTTCCGGATCGCCTCGGCAATCAGTTGTTCCTCACTCTGGGAGCGTTGCTGTTCAAATATGAAAAAGGGTTTGTCGAAACCGGGATTGGCTTTCTTAATATCCTGGAGCAGATCGGTGGTCTGCAGGTGCTGACAACCCAGGCTCAATAAGGTAATGCCGCCCACATTCGGGTGGTTGGCATAAGCCGCCAGCAGATTTCCCAGAACGGCCGAATCCTGACGGATACCGCCGCAGCCTCCGTCATGGTTCAGAAAACGGATGCCGTCCACATGCTGAAATAAAGCAGACCGGGCGTTGCCCGGGGAATGGGAAAAATCCGCATCCGCGAGGTTCTTTCCTTCCTGGTGGGAACGGATCAGTTCCCGCGTATAGGCCTTGTATTTTTCGGTAACGGAATATCCGAGTTCATCCTGAAGCACTTCGCGGATCACATCCATATTCCGGTTCTCGCAAAATACTGTGGGAATAAATAACCAGTAATTGGCTGTGCCTACCCGGCCGTCACTCCGGTGATAGCCCATAAATTGCCGGTCCCGGAATCTGGATACATCCGGCGGGGTCCAGTGAAATTCGCGCTGGCGGTAGTCGTACGGAGTGGCTGCATGTTTTACATTATCGGTCGTTAACCGGTTCCCGGCAAGCACGTCCATCCTGGTTTTTCCTACCAGCACGCCATACATGATGATGTCGTTGCCGGCCTTTTCGTCCCGCATAAAAAATTTATGCTTGGCGGGCACGGCGTCTTTCAGCGTATAGGTCTCTCCGTTATAATTCACCACGCTGCCCCCGGCCAGGTTTTTCAGTGCCACAAGTACCGTATCTTTCTGATGTATCTTAAGAACATTTTTATCCATTCCGTTCCCGTTTATATTAAAGCATCTGTTTTATGGCGGCTGCCGCGCCCTGTGTTTCCAGTAAATCCATGGCCCGTTGTACTGCAGTTGCAAATCCCGGCAGCACAAAGAGGTCGGTTCCCCAAAGATCCTGATTCTGCAAAATAACGGGGAGAAAATGATCTTTGCCGGATTGCTTCCATTCCCTGGAAAAATAAGCTGCCCGGTCGTCCTGTATTTTATATTCTTCACCGTTCAGGGATCCATAATAATGACCATCCGCTTTCTGCTCCGACTTCATAAAAAGCAGAAAAGCTGCAAAACCGAGTGCCATCCGAACCGGGGCCCTTCCAAATTTTTCCGTGTATTTCAGGATCAGGGGCACATTGCGCATCCGCATCTTGGTGGAATACTGCAAAGAAATACTGAGCCAGTAATGATCAATATAAGGATTTTTAAACCGGTCAATCACCTGGCCGGCAAACTCCGTCGCGGCTCCTGTGGTAATACTTCCTGTGGCTACCACCGGCACGATTTCTTCCAGCATCAGTTCTCTCAGGTAATGGCTAAAGTCAGGTGCATCCAGCGCCTGCCTCACCAAAGGATAGCCGGCCATGATGGCCAGGGCGCAAATCATGCTATGGGGTCCGTTGAGCAGCCGGAGTTTCAATTCACGGAAAGATTCAATATCGGGAACAATCACCACGCGTTTGTCCGTTTCTGAAAAAGAAAGTATCAATTTTATTTTTGGATCGGAGCACTGGATAGCCCATAGCCGGTAAACTTCGGTCATGATGAGCAGATCATCCGTATAACCCAGACTGGCATCCATGCCGGGTTTTTTTCCCGGAACAATGCAATCCACCAGGGAACTGCAGAAATGATTTGCTTTTTTGAGCCACTGCATAAAATCCGGTCCGAGGCCCTGCTGTGCCGCCAGCTGCACCAGGATTGTATACAACCGGCCTGCGTTATCCAGGATCAGTTCCGTAGGTATAACCACCAGCCCCTTGCCCGTATCCCCCTTGAATACTTTGAAACGGCGGTAAAGGAAAGACAGCAATTTCCCGGGAAAGGAAGCCGGCGGGTGATCATCGATCCGGTCGTTTGACAAAGCTATGCCCACCTCGGTGGTGTTTGAAACAACCACCTGCATATCCGGATTTTCCGCACAATGCAAAATTTCCGCCCAATGCTCACCGGCCGAGAGCACCCGGCTGATGGATGCACTCACGATGTCTTTCTCCACTTTTTTATTATCCTCCAGGCCCCGTATACAGATCGTGTATAGGTTATCCTGTTTTTCAAAAGGGTCTGCACTGCCGGAATCCGTGGACTTAACCACTACAATGCGTCCGTTAAAAACATGCTGTTTGTTGGCCTTGTCTATGAAGTAATCGGGCAAACCGCGGAGTAATACGCCGGTTCCGAATTGCAGCACTTTCTCAGGCAGCTGAAAATAATCCGCCTCCGGAACCTCAATGGATGACCGGTTCAGCTGGTGCACGGTATTTTTTGTCAGGATCATAAAGCCAGTTTGTTCCGGGTTCGCTCAAAATTACGAAAGCAAAGACCATTTGCTTTAACAAGCCTGTATGAAATATTAACTCCGGGAAAAACGGCTGGGTATTTTGTTTATGCCTTCATTTCCGGTAATTTTCAGGACAAATGGAAGTAATTATTCAGGATACGCCGGCAGCCATGGGTTTTTCTGCAGCAAAGAAAGCTGCCGGATTGATATTGGGGGCCATCAGTACAAAAGGAACAGCCAGCATCATCATTGCCACGGGAACCAGCCAGTTTGAAACGCTGAAACAACTGATCGCGGAAAAAGAGATAGACTGGAGCAGGGTGATTCTTTTTCATCTGGATGAATACATCAGCATACCCGATACCCACCCCGCCAGTTTCCGGAAATACATCAAAGAGAGATTCCTGGAAAAGCTGCCTCCGCTGAAATCCGTTTATCTGATTCCGGGTGAAGAAGCGCCGGAAGAAACCTGTGAACGGATGAGCGCCATCATCCGGGAGTATCCTGTAGATGTGGCATTGATCGGCATTGGTGAAAACGGTCACCTCGCCTTTAATGATCCGCCGGCGGATTTTGACACAGAGAAACCTTTTCTGGTCGTGCAGCTGGATGAGGCGTGCCGCAGGCAGCAGATGAATGAAGGCTGGTTCCCGACCTTGTCTGACGTTCCTTTACAGGCCATCAGCATGTC
>DASRLM010000339.1:0-2999 GCA_035648455.1 Puia sp.
TCCTTGCCCTGATAAAAAACCTCAAGGACCACCTTTTCTTTGAAGGCCTGGGTGAACTCATAACGGTTCAAATAAGTGTCTAAATTTGAATTTTCCATGCAGTTTTGTTTGGCAAAACTGTCAACCTATAGCCGGAGAAGACCGCTTTTAAGTGGGCACGACAGCATTATATTCCGCGTCCGTTACCGGGTTCATCCAGATGCTGCCGGTCTTGTCCGTAGGGACAATGGCAATATGGGTCATACCGGTATTATGCGCGCCCCCGTGCCAGTGTTCAATATCAACGGGAATTTTTATGACATCTCCCTGCTTAATCAACTGCATGGTCTTTCCTTTTTCCTGGTAGTAGCCAACGCCCTCCGTAACGATCAAAATCTGCCCGTGCGGATGGGTATGCCAGTTGGTTCTCCCTTTTGGTTCGAAGGTTACTTTAGCAATTACGCTATTCAATTTGTCTTCCGGATTTACAACCAGATTCAACCACACATTTCCGGTGAAATATTCTTTTGGAGCCGGAGACCCTTTTGGTAAAATAGAAGTCATTTTTTATAATTTATTATCTTTTTGTCTTGCTCCTCCATACCATATTTTTAAATGATGCATTCCCCTAACGGTCCACTCTTTGCTGCAGATTCGCAGGATACCTGGCCCCCTGAACGGCTATGGCTGAAAAAGCACTTTCGATTTCACGCAGATTATCCTGGGTCAGATCAAGCGTCGCCGCCTTCAGGTTTTCTTCCAGACGATGGATTTTTGTGGTGCCGGGAATGGGCACAATCCAAGGCTTTTGAGCCAATACCCAGGCCAGGGCAACCTGCGCAGGTGTTGCATTTTTCTTCCGGGCAAACTCGTTGAGCATATCCACCAGCACCTGATTCGCTTTTCTGTTTTCTTCACCAAAACGGGGAACCAGGTTGCGGAAATCTGTTTTATCAAACTTCGTATGCTCATTAATGGCGCCAGTCAGAAAACCCCTTCCGAGCGGACTGAACGGTACGAAGCCAATGCCTAATTCTTCAAGCGCCGGGAATATTTCCTTTTCTGGTTCCCGCCACCAAAAGGAGTATTCACTTTGCAGGGCCGTTACCGGTTGTACGGCATGAGCACGCCTGATACTCTGGACGCCTGCTTCGGACAAACCGAAATGCTTCACTTTTCCCTCGGCAATCAAATCCTTTACCGCTCCGGCTACATCTTCAATCGGCACCTGGGGATCAACACGGTGCTGATATAGCAGGTCTATACGATCGGTCCGCAACCGCATAAGAGCAGCCTCGGTAACCTGGCGGATATTCTCCGGTTTGCTGTTCATGCCCAATTCCGTCTTTCCCTGCTCAAAACCGAATTTTGTTGCAATAACAACCTGATCCCGGATAGGGGCGAGTGCTTCCCCGAGAAGTGCTTCATTCTTAAATGGACCGTAAGCCTCAGCGGTATCAAAGAAAGTGACCCCCAACTCGAACGCCCTGCGAATTAATTTGATGGCATCCTCTTTATTGGTTTCAGGTCCGTAGCCAAAGCTCAAACCCATGCAGCCCAGGCCAAGCGCCGACACTTCAAGGCCGCTTTTTCCTAATACGCGTTTTTTCATTTTAAATATTTTAGTGCTTGCGAAAGATATTGATCCCGTATCCACTGCAGCCTTCACCCTGTTTGCCACAACAAAGCTACCACAGAATATCATCAATTTGGCTGCCAGGCGCTTTGAAACAAACGGTCCTGCAAAGGCTATGGAAAGCACCTTAAAAGACCAATCGCTAACCGGCAAACCGAATGCCCGGGATTCGAACATAGTTCATGTCTGCTTGTTATTAGTGAATGGATCGCTTAACCGCATTAATATAAAAATTACGATATGTCAGTCAAAAGGATATTGAAAAGAAAATACACACCCGCCGGAAATCCGGGCTTTCTTGGAGAAGGTCATATTGCACGTGCGATAATACAAGGCGACTTCTCTGAAACCGATCCTTTCATATTGTTAATGGATGATATGCTGGATAAGAAAACAGATGAACCGGTAGGCGGGGCGCACCCGCATGCGGGTTTTGAAACCGTTTCCCTGTTGCTCGAAGGCGAGATGGGCGATGAAGCGCACAAGATGAAGGGCGGCGACCTGCAATTGATGACTGCGGGCAGTGGTATTATTCATACCGAAACGATTGATAAGAAAGCTAAGATGCGACTTTTGCAACTCTGGCTGAGCCTTTCCAAAAAAGACAGATGGACGACTCCTCGTGTTCAGGATATTTCTTTGAATCATGTACCGGTGAAATCGTTGCCCGGGACAGAAATAAAACTCTACAGTGGTTCCCTGGCAGGCATTTCATCTCCGGTGCAAAACTATACACCGGTTATTATCGCAGACATTCAAATGCAGCCAAACGCCTCTGCCGTATTGAATCTTCCGGCATCTTATTCTACATTTTTGTATGTGCTGGATGGACGAGTATTCATCGGGGAAGAGAAAAAACTACTCGATCATGATCAGGTCGGATTGTTGGACAGAATTAAGGAAGAAGGAGAAAGTGAACTTATACTGACAACAAAAGAATCGGGAACCCGCTTCGTTTTATATTCCGGTCAGCCTCACGGAGATAAAATTGTTCCGTACGGTCCGTTTATTGGCGACACCACAGAAGATATTACCCGGCTGTACCAGGAATTTCGCGCCGGGAAGATGCAACATATTTCCACGGTTGCTGAATCGCAAAGGTATTTATGGTAGGTACCCGCAAGTTAGAATTTTAGATACCCAACCCTCTCATTAGCTAACTAAGAGCCTTAATCGCCGTATACTATGCGGTAGATGCCTTGATTTTGCGGCGAATAAATGCTATATTCACCGCATAAGATGCATTAAATGGGCGTTTATATACATCAACTCAGGAATTGGCCCAATTTCCATTGGGATCAGGGAAGGCTGTCGCCGTTATTGACCCGGGTACGACATCGTCAGGGTCGGCTTCTGGGGCGCATGGAAGGACTTGGCTTTAGTT
>DASRLM010000340.1:0-13555 GCA_035648455.1 Puia sp.
ATACAAAAAAGTATCATCTATCGGAAAAATAAAAAAAATATGGTAAACATAGAACAATTCACCAAATTCCTGCTAATTTCCGGGAGTCACTTCTTAAAATAATACAATGATATGCTAATATAGTATTTAATTAAAGATAAGAATGAGAATAGATTTGGGCAAACAGGAATCCTGCGGGAACTGTCCGGTTTCAACCGGCAGGGAAAACTGTTTTGACCTGTCAAAAATTATTAACCCCGTCTTTTGGTTTTAAATTCAAAGAACGATTTTTTTAAAAAAAGTACGCCATGACAAAATACATTTTCAGGCCCGTCGTATGTCTGTTTTTGAGCATGATCAGCCTTTCAGCAACAGCACAGAAAGACATCTATGAGATCCGGACTTACCTGCTTAAATCTGACCGTCAGGTAGAAGCAACCGATCAATATTTAAAAAACGCCTATTTACCTGGCCTGCACCGGCTGGGAATTCAGCATATCGGCGTTTTCAAGCCCATCGCCAACGATACGGCAATGATCAAAAAAATATATGTTCTGGTCACCTATCCCTCGTTGGAAAACTGGCGAAAAACGAAAACCAGCCTTCAGCAGGATAAACAATACAGCGAGGCTGCCAAACCCTTTGCTGAAACGGATACCAGCATGATTCCTTTCGTCCGCATGGAATCCACGTTACTGGAAGCCTTTCCGAAACAGACAAAACTCGTTCCGCCCGATTTAAAAGTGGATGCAGAAACCGTATATGAACTCAGGAGTTATGAGAATCCGACGGATCATCTTCACGAAAGAAAGGTAAGCATGTTCAATGAGGGCGGAGAAACCGGCATCTTTAAGCGTTTGGGGTTTCATGCCGTTTTTTATGCAGAGGTATTATCCGGAAGTCACCTGCCCAACCTCATGTATATGATCGTATTTGAAAATATGCACGCGCATGATGACCATTGGAAGGCCTTCGGCAGTGATCCGGAATGGAAGAAACTGTCCGCGGATCCAGCCTACGAAAACGTCATTTCCGTTTCACACATCGACAGCATCCTGATGCACAGAACGGACTATTCCGATTTATAAAAGCAGGACAGGTCACTGAACAGGCAAGTATAAAATAAAGATCATGAAGGCGGCATTTGCTGAAAGATTCAATAAATTAGAAAAATATCACCTGGAGATTATCCGTCGGAAAAACAAACTGGCCGATCTGAGCATCAGCGGGGTGTTCGACAGGTATCAGTTCCCGGTGCTGACCAAAGATCATGTTCCTCTCTTTTGGCGTTACGACCTGAATGAAAATACAAATCCGTTTTTGATGGAACGCTTTGGAATCAATAGTGTACTGAATGCAGGGGCCATCAAATGGAAAAATAAATATGTACTGATGGCACGTGTGGAGGGCGTGGACCGGAAATCTTTTTTCGCCATAGCGGAAAGTCCGAATGGTACGGATCAGTTCACATTTTGGGAAAGACCCGTTACAGTTCCGGTGCTGGATCAGGAAGAAACGAATTTTTACGATGTGCGGCTAACCACGCATGAGGATGGCTGGGTCTATGGCATATTCTGTACGGAAAAACACAATGCCCATGCCCCGGAAGGCAATCAGGCTGATGCCATTGCCCAGTGTGGCATCATCCGCACCCGTGACTTGCTGACCTGGGAAAGACTGCCTAATCTGGTCACCTCATCTCCGCAACAACGGAATGTGGTTCTTCATCCGGAATTCGTTAATGGCCAGTATGCATTTTATACCCGGCCCCAGGATGGTTTTATCGAAGCAGGAAAAGGGGGTGGAATCGGCTTCGGGCTTTCTCCGTCCATCGAACATACGGAGATCCGCGATGAACTGATCATCGACAAAAAAGTTTACCATACCGTTTACGAATTAAAAAACGGCCAGGGGCCCTCTCCCATTAAGACCCCCCGGGGATGGCTGCACCTCGCCCATGGGGTTCGGAATACCGCCGCAGGATTGCGGTATGTGTTGTACCTTTTTATGACGGATCTGAAGGACCTGACCTGCGTGATTTACAAACCAGGTGGTTATCTCCTGGCACCGGAAGGTGAAGAGCGAACCGGGGATGTTTCCAATGTGGTATTCTGCAACGGATGGATCGAAAATGAGGACGGGACGGTATTTATCTATTATGCCTCCTCCGATACGCGTATGCACGTTGCCGTTACATCCATTGAAAAACTGCTTGATTACACGCTGAATACGGAACCCGATGGATTGACATCGGCCCATTCAGTTCAGCATATCAACAAACTGATAGAAAATAACCTCACGCTGCTGCACAGGGAAAAATCCGCTGAAAAAGTTTAATCCCATTCTTTATCATGAAGGAACCGCATTCCCCGCAGAACATCCCCCTGAACACAGACATTTTATACAGGGAGATCAGGGAAGAATTCCACCATATCCTTGATTTTTGGAAACGGTTCTCTCCAGATGTAGAATATGGCGGCTTCGCCGGAAAAATGGACCGGCAGAACAGATATACGGCGGACGCCCCAAAAGGCTCCGTTCTCCATAGCCGCATTCTTTGGACCTTTGCTGCAGCTTATACCGTAACCGGAGATCCCGGCGACCTGGGCATGGCAACAAGAGCTTTTGAATATATCCACGATCATTTTCTGGATCCGTTGTATGGCGGCTTGTTCTGGTCAGTCGATGCGGCAGGAAACCCTCTGGAAACGCACAAGCAAATCTACGCCCAGTCGTTTGGCATATACGGAATGAGCGAATATTACAGAGCCAGCGGGAACTCACGGGCCCTCAATCTGGCCATAGCTGGTTACAGACTTATAGAACGGTACAGTCACGATCCCCTTCACCGCGGATACATTGATGCATTTGCGCGAAACTGGTCATACCTGGAAGATAAACGGCTGAGCGTAAAAGACGACAATGCCGCAAAGACCATGAACACGCATTTGCACATGATTGAAGCCTATACCAATTTATATGAGATATGGCCCGATCCGATGCTCCTCGTGAACATCCGGGAACTGCTGGCTATTTTCCAGGAAAAGATCCTGGATAAAAGCAGCTATCACCTGCATCTTTTTTTTGATGAAAAATGGAAACCACAACCAGGGCCCATTTCCTATGGTCATGATATCGAAGCGGGCTGGCTCTTGCAGTCCTGCGCAACAGCCACAGGCGATGAAATCTGGATGGATCTGACACAGGACAATGCCCTGCGCATTACGGATGCCGCAATGGAAGGCCTTGATGCAGACGGCGGACTATGGTATGAAATGGACAGGAAAAAAAATCAACTGATAAAGGAAAAACACTGGTGGACACAGGCGGAGGCCCTGATCGGACTTTGCAATGCCTGGGAACTTTCCGGCAACCTGCGATACCGGAATGCCTTGTTAAGGAACTGGCAGTTCATCAAAAAATATATCATCGATCACGAAAAAGGGGAATGGTATTGGGGCGTGGACCAACACCATAACATCATGGAGGGTCAGGATAAAATGGGCATGTGGAAATGTCCTTACCACAACGCCCGCGCATGTATTCAACTGCTTAAAAGACTAACGTCGATACCTGACTCATTTCCCGGAAGTAGTGGGAATGCGGTATAAATAAATACAGATTCCTATAAAGACCAGAAGAAAAAATATACCCGCAACGATCATAATAAACTGAGTTTAAAAATTATTTTCTGGTTCTTCCGGAATCCAGGCTGTCTTTTTTTGAAAAAGCCGTATCCGCCAGCGAAGGATTGGTTGCCTGGCTATTATCTGCCTGGGGAGGTATTACCTGCTGAACAGTCGAATCACCCGTTTCCGATTTCGAAGCATGCGGCTTGCAGGAAATAAACCCGAAACCAATGCAGAGTATATACAGCAGGAACTTTCGATTCATAACCAGACTTTCAGGGATCCATGAAAATATCATACCTGGCCCACGACCAGGAAACGGGGAATAACAATTGCAATGGTCATTTCCTCAACAACTGAATAATGCGTCTATCTCATTCTACCGGTTTAATAGCCATGATCCTCGCGGGGATCTTCCTGTGCTTTGCTTTCCGGGTATATTGGAACAGTCCGGTTAAAGGCTCCGTAACGCCTTCCAATGCTGGTTTAAGGGCCTGGGTGTTGTCTCCGGCCGATACGCTGAATGCGCCGGTGCTGGAAGGAAATTTCATGATAGAAAATGTAAAACCAGGAAACTATACGCTGATGGTGGAGGGTGTTCCTCCTTATCGCAATGCGATCAAACAAGGCATCATTGTAGCAGACGGTCAACCCACCGATGTGGGGGTAATCCAAATGAATAAATAAATCATCCCGAAAATATGTCTTTTCCCAAAAAAACAGATCCTGACCGGAAAGAAAATAATGACATAACCCCTTCCATGAACAGGGCAGACAATAAAGAAAATGAGCAGCACCTTGGGTCCTCTGATGCATTTAAGGAAACGGAGGATCCGGCTTCTCCCGATCCGGATAACATCACGGATGAGAAACTGGATGAATGGCTGGATGATTAAAACCCGCAGAACTGATTATAATACCTGACTATATGGGGAATTAGTTGCCCATTTGTGTATTAAGAGATCATTTTATAACACGCGGTTTTTTGGCATCAAATAAGCATTAGGTAAATCATATACATACCAGTCAAATGTTAAAAATAATGATTGTTGAGGATGACCTGGATTTACTCCACGGGCTAAGGTTTCTGCTTCAGGCATATAATTGCAAAATATGTCCTCTTTCCGATGCAGATGAAATTATGAAAACAGCCGGGTTATTGCAGCCCGATTTGATTTTGCTGGATATCAAACTGGATCATGGGAATGGTCTGGATATTTGCAAGGAATTAAAAAACAGTTATCTGAAAACCATACCGGTTTATATCATGTCGGGTTTGCCCGATGCCGAGACCAAGGCTTACCGTTCGGGGGCCGATTATTTTTTCGCAAAACCTTTCGATTCTGAAGTATTGCTCCATCAAATCAAAATCCTCGAAAACTCATCATCAGAAAAGTTTACTTTTCAACCTGATATTCCTGAACAGCGGAAGCGGTCCATTTAAGCGAATCGCTTTTACATTTATAGCCAGTAAACGAGCTTTTTATAATTAGGCGAAAATGATTTACTTTTCCGGTAACGGATTATATTTTCGGTTACATGGAAAAAAATGCCGGCTGGCAATGGGAAATTACTGCAAAACAGGGTTGGTTCAGGATCAACCTGAAAGAAATTTTCCAGTATAAGGACCTGATCGTTCAATTTGTACGCAGGGATCTTATCGCCAGTTATCAGCAAACCATCCTGGGGCCCTTGTGGGTTTTTCTTCAGCCTTTATTCACAACTTTTGTTTATTTTATTGTCTTCAGCCGGGTTGCCAAAATACCGACAGACAACATACCGCCCATGCTTTTTTATCTGCCGGGGAGCATCATCTGGACATTTTTTTCTGACGGCCTCACTTCCACTATGTTTACATTCGTTCAAAATGCCTATATATTCAATAAGGTATATTTCCCCCGGCTGATCGTTCCCCTGAGTTATGTGCTTTTTCATTCATTCAGAATATCCATCCAGCTGTTTTTATTCATTATCGTGTATGTGGTGTTTGCCATTGGCGGCAAAAACATTCACCCGAATGCCTACATGTTGCTGATTCCGGTATTTATTTTTATTACGGCTGCTTTTGCCCTGGGTCTCGGCCTCATCGTAAGTGTGTACACGGCCAAATACCGCGATCTGGAAAATATGATGCAATTCCTGCTGCGTTTGTTCATGTTTGCTGCTCCGGTGGTTTACCCGGCGTCCATCATTCCGGAAAAATATAAACTGATCTTCTGGCTCAATCCGCTTACACCCGTAATAGAATCCTTCCGGTCCTCCTTTTTCAGCCATCGGCCAATACCTTTTTTTTATCTCGGACTGAGTCTGATCAGCTCTTTGCTGGTACTCCTGGTGGGAATAATCCTCTTTAGCAGAAAGGAAAAACAAATCATGGATGTAATCTGAAATATATGGCCAACCTGATGATCAAGGCGGAGAACATTTCAAAATATTACCGGCTGGGTGTATTGAGTTCAGGCACTTTAAAGGAAGATATCAAAAACTGGTGGTCACGGAAACTGGGGAAACAAACCGAAACAGTTGTCCAGCATAAGAACCACATCTGGGCGCTTCGGAATATTCACTTTGAAGTAAATCAGGGAGACGTGCTGGGTTTGATCGGGAAGAACGGTTCCGGAAAATCCACCCTGCTGAAGATCATATCCCGGATCACGCTGCCGACTGGCGGGAGGGTTCGTGGCAGGGGTCGTATTGCCAGTCTTCTGGAAGTGGGAACCGGATTTCACAGTGAACTGACCGGAAGGGAAAATATTTATCTCAATGGCCACATCATGGGCATGAAGAAAAAAGAAATTGACCGGAAATTCGATGAGATCGTGGATTTTTCCGGCGTGGAAAAATTTTTAGATACGCCTGTGAAAAGATATTCCAGCGGCATGTATGTGCGACTGGCTTTTGCGGTAGCAGCCAACCTGGACCCGGAGATCCTGATCATTGATGAGGTGCTGGCCGTGGGTGATTCCGAGTTTCAGAAAAAATGTCTGGGAAAAATGAAATCAGTATCGGGGGAAGAGGGTAAAACCATCTTGTTTGTAAGTCATAATATGCATGCCCTCCGGAATTTATGTAACCGTGCCCTCCTCCTGGAAAAAGGACAAATTGTTTCCTCCGGCAATCCTGAAAATGTAATCTCGCAATATTTAAGGAGCGGCGAACAGCAGTTCCTGGGTAATGACTTTTCATTAAAAAATGAAATGCCCGGAAATGAATATATCCGGGTACAGAAAGTGGAACTGATACCGAAATACGATCAGCAGCAACAACTGATTGACATCCGTACCCCGCTGCAGATAAAATTTGAATTCTGGTATGATGTGGAGGAACCGGGTGATCTGATGGTGGGCCTGCACCTGTTTAATTTTACCGGTGAATTTATTTTCGACCTTTCCTCCGGACGGAAAACCTATAAAAAAGGCCTGATCAGCGGAGAGTGCCTCATACCGGGTCATTTTTTAAATGACGGATCATATTATATCTCCATTGTATTCATCCGGAATGCCACTATCCGCCTGTTTTACCTGGAATCCTGCTTGTCATTTGATGTGGAAGATTATAGGGAAAATGGTTCCTGGTATGGAAAATGGGCGGGCATCGTCCGACCCGATTTCCCGTTGTTGTTAACGGCCCGGGACACCGATTCAGCCCGGTGAATTCACGGCAGATCATTCATCGAAGAATACGGTCCATTGATCGAAAGAACCGGAGCCATGGTCAATTAATCCCATTTATTTTTTAACTTAGTGCCGGATAAGTATTTACCCTTATCCAACCCTTTGAAACCGGATAAGCTTGTGCTATGACTGATCGGATCCCTAAAACTCCACCCCAAATTAGGCCTGTACCGGAACAGGTGAACCGGCCCTTATGGTCCGTAATGATTCCCTGCTTTAATTGCAGTTCCTACCTGATTGAAGCGCTGCGGTCCATACTGCTGCAGGACCCCGGACCGGAAATCATGCAGATTGAAGTGGTGGACGATTGCAGCACGGATACCAATGTGGAGGCCCTTGTTGACTATATCGGGAAGGGAAGGGTGTCCTATTACCGTCAACAGGAAAATGTAGGCAGTCTCCGGAATTTTGAAACCTGCCTGAACCGGTCCACCGGACAATATATTCATTTGCTTCACGGCGACGATTTGGTGAAACCTGGTTTTTATGCAGAGACCGGGGATGTCTTTTTGAAGTTTCCGGAAGCAGGTGCTGTTTTCAGCGGTTATACTTATATCAATGAACAGAATACGGTGTTATACCACAACAATGAATTCCTGAACGAACCCGGCATACTGAAAAACTGGCTTTTGGAAATCGGGCATGCCCAGCATATCCAGCCGCCGGCCATGGTGGTCAGGCGATCCGTTTATGAAAAACTCGGCGGATTTTTTGCCGTTCATTACGGAGAAGATTGGGAAATGTGGGTCAGGATCGCCGCGCATTTCCCCGTAGCACATACGCCCAAAAGGCTGGCTCTTTACCGGGTTCACGAAAATAACATCACCAGCCGTTATTTTCTTTCCGGTCAAAGCATCACCGATGCCATGACGGTTATCGATATCATTCAGGATTATTTTCCCAGGGCTGAAAAAAAACGGATGAACCGCCTCGCCAAAAAACATTTCGCCCACTACTTCTCTTATACATCAGATAAAATATACCACGAATATTATCGTCCGGACATCGCCCTTGCCCAGGCGAAACGGGCGCTGAAAATTCATTTCGGATTCACCACACTTTTTTATTATGGGAAGATCCGGTTTAAAATACTGATTGGATACAAGATGGAAAAAGAAACAAAAATGCTATATCGTCCGCTTAATCTTTTCCGATAGTTCCATCTGTTTTTCCGCCTCCGATTTTTTCTTTGGCCATACATAAGAAACCAGCTTCTTTAGATTGTTGATGGGCTGCTCCAGGCAATACCAGGAAATACTGGCACAAGCTATGGCAAGGATCATATAGATAAAGAAAGCGCCATAGGGAGAATCCGCCAGTTTGCCGATGAATGAAAGGTCGTACCCGCTGAAATAATGCTGGGCTGCGGCAAACATCTTCCAGAAGAATACAGTTACGATGAGGTGGTACAGGTAAATGCTGTAGCTGATCTTGGAGAGATACTGCACTACACTGTTCTCGAGGAATTTTTTAGTTATTCCGGTATATCCGCGGTTGGCCATATCGATGATGGTAACCGCAAACAGAGAAACGAATACCCGGTCCATACCAAGGAAAATTCTGCGGTGATGGGAAAAAATCAGGAAGAGCCAAATGGGAATGATGCCGATCAGCACCCATTTAAGCCATTTATTATTGATGAACCCTTTGTTGTGGTAATAAGCCAGGATAGCCCCTGCTGCAAAGCAATCCATACAGGCCGGTGCCAGCACCAGCATGGGAAAAATTTCGATATTCTGATCCGTCATGAAAGTGACAGATATGATCCGGAAAAGGACTCCGGCAACCATCATCGCTGTAAATACCTTCACCAGGTATTTATCCGGAATAAACAGAATGACCCAGGGCCAGACAAGATAAAATTGTTCTTCCACGGCCAGGGTCCACAAATGAACGGTAAAGGGGTCCCAGGTTTTTGTTATATGGATCAGCACATTGGACAGGTAAAAAAAATACATGGCCAGATGACGACGGACCTCCCCGCCTTCCAGCGGCAACAGCAGCAATATCAGCAGGTAAAAATAATAGGCGGGAAAGATGCGCAGCGTTCTACGGGTAAGAAAGGCCACGGCAACTTTCCACCGGCCAAAACCATTCCGTATGGCCTTTTTTTTGGCGCCAAGCAAAATACGGGTAATGAGGTAGCTGCTTAAAACAAAAAAGAAAACGATAAGGACGCCCAGATCGTAAACATATTTCAGGTTCGTCAGCGCATTGGAAAAATGATACACGACCACAAACAATACAGCACAAAACCGGAGTCCGGATAACTGGGGTTGGTATTTTAGTCCCGTTCGGGGGGCCTCATGTTGGTTTTGCGGCAAGGATGCTCCTTTTGTTTTAAATAAATGATGTTGCCATACGGGGGTTAAGGATAGAACGGATGAATTCCCAATTTAGTACACTTTCCCATTATAGTGATTCATGAAAAAAAATGCCCAATTACTTTTAAAAGCCAGATCCGCTGACTATTTTTATCTCCACGCCCATCATCCGCTGATATCCCGCGTAACTCCCATCCGGTTTCCTATTCATTTTACAGATCCACTCCTCTAAATGACCACCTGATTCGTATCAGACTCAAACCGTCATTTTCATTTAAACATAAACCCATCCGTTTCTATGTGGACATTTACATTCCGCCCCCTGAACCCCATTGGCAAATACGTCAGTTTGCTGTTCCTGGTTTTTTTCATTTCCATTTCGAAAATCAATGCGCAGGATAAATGCAACACCTGCTCTATACCCGGATTTGCTGCCCTTACCCTATACCATACCCTGCAAACCGGCCCCGTGATGGGCGTTGGCATTGAAGCCGGTAAATGGAAGAAGGACGCCGGAAAATTCAGTTATTTTCTGGGAACAGAGATACTCTGGTCAGATACCCAGGAGAAAACGGCTAAATCAACCGGGTATTCCAAAGGCATGATCATTTCTTTCTATGTAAAAGGGCAGTATAAAATAGCCAATCGGGTTTACCTGATCGGCCAGCCTGAACTGGTTAATCTTTCTTCCCTGGAATTACGCACCGGGTTCCGCTATGTTGTTCCGATAACGAAAATTATCGGCATCGGTCTCGAACCGGGATACACCCTGGTAAAAAAACAATGGTCGTTAAATACGAATTTTCATTTCGCACTTCCCTGAAAAATAAAAAATCCGCGCAAGGAGATATTAACCCTGATGCGCGGATTTTTTTATGGCCCCGAAATCAATGGACCTTTTCCACATTATTGTATTTGTCAGTCCATGCGGCCGCTTTATCCTTATCTCTCTTCTGTTCATAAATGGTCACCAGCAGATCGTAGGCATCCCTGAGCGATGTTTTATCCGCTCTCTTCAGTACCCCTTCCTTACCCAGCAACTGGTCAATCTTTTCAAAATAAGGAATGGCTTCATCAAATTTCTTCATCGCCTCCGCCTTGATATCGGCCCTCTTTTTCAGGTCATCCGGTTTGGTTCCCTTAATGGCTTTTGCCTGCTGCTGCAAAGCGATGCCTTCATTGTAGGAGATTTGTCCAAGCACCAGGGATGCCTGGGGATAATCCGGATTCAACTGCAAACTTTTCTGGAGCTTTTCCTGCGACTTTTTCACCAGTTCGTCCGCATTGGTCAATTGAGCTTTCGTGGTATCCGAAGCGTACTGATAAAGTTCCAGGCCGTAGTTAAAGAAATAAATGGCGCTGTCAGGATGTTCCTTATTGATCTCCTCATATTTAGCAAACAGCGAATCTTTTGTTCCATTCTTCCTCAGGTTGTCGAGTTCCATCTCATCGTAGAATAGTTCATTCGGATATTTGGATTTACCAATAGCAATATATTTATGGGTATTGGCCTTGTCGCCTTTTCTGTTGTAATAGTCGGCCAGCCATTTGTATATCTCCGACATATCGTTGCCGCTGATCTTGGTAATTCCCGAATCCGCAATTTGTCCGTAATACACAGCCGCACTATCCCTTTTACCTGCTTTCTCTGCAGAAATACCGGCATACAGGGTGGATGTGGTATCCATATTCTGTTTGATCCAGCCTTTCTGGTTCATGAATTTGATCGCCGTTATGGCACTCGTAAACTCGTTATAGGCTTCGGGATATTTCTTTTCATTATAAAATGCCGCACCCGCCTGGAACAAACCCTGATAGATTTCATTGATTGGTTTGTACTGGTCGAGGGTGAGTAAAATCAGTTTTTTATCATCCAATTCAGTGTATTTCTTAAGGGCCTCGAGGGACTGGATTAAGGCATCCGGCACCGTGGATTTCAGCTGATCACTCAGCGCAATCGCATTGTACACTTTAACCTTGGTATACCAGGCTTCTGCATTTTTCTGATTTTTTTCAACAGCAAGTACCTTATCTATTTCCGCTTTGGCTTCGGGCAGTTTATTTGCCTTCAGATATTCTTTTGCCTTATCTACTGATTGGGCGAATAATCCCGAAAAAAGGCCTGCCAGTGCGAGACTTAAAAAGATCCGTTTCATGGAGATTTTATTTGAAGTTTTCAGATAACAATTATTCGGTAATGTTTTCGGAGGGCGGAATTTCCGGCAATGGATTTGCAATATCCTGAATTTCTTCCACAGTGCTTTCCTCATCCAGTTGTGTAATTGCCGCGATGCCATCCCCTTCATCCAGGCGAATGAGTTTTACCCCCTGGGTGGCCCGGCCCAGTTCGCTGATTCCGTTCACCGGCATACGGATGGTAATTCCTGATTTGCAGGTAATCATCAGGTCCTCTTTCTCGGTAACATCCAGGATGCCAACCAGCTTTCCGGTTTTTTCAGTTACATGAATTGTCTTTACCCCTTTACCGCCCCGGTTTGTTACGCGATACTCTTCGATGGGTGTGCGTTTTCCATAACCATTTTCGCTAACAACCAGGACTGTCCTGGATTTATCGTCTTTATTGACACATATCATGCCAATCACTTCGTCTGAATTGTCATCCACTTCTATGCCGGCCACCCCAATGGCGCCACGTCCTGTAGGTCGTACTTTCCCTTCCGGAAACCGTATGGCACGTCCGGATTTAACGGCCATCATGATCTCGCAATTGCCGTCTGTTAAACGGGCGTCGAGCAGGTGGTCGTTCTCCAGGATTGTAATGGCATTTACCCCATTCTGCCTTGGCCGGCTGAAATCTTCCAGCATAGTTTTTTTAATGGTTCCCTGTTTGGTGCAAAGCACGATAAAATGACTATTCAGGAATTCATTGTCCTTGATATCTTTCACATCTATGATGGCCTTGATCTTATCATCCGCCGGAATCTGGATCAGGTTCTGAACGGCCCTCCCCTTACTCACCTTATCCCCTTCCGGTATCTGGTAAACATTCAGCCAGTAACATCTTCCTTTTTCCGTAAAGAAGAGCAGGGTATGATGCGTGGAGGCCACAAACAGATGAACGATATAATCTTCCAGCCGGGTTTTCCCTCCGCTGGCACCCCTTCCGCCGCGGCGTTGTTGACGGTATTCCGTAGCCGAAGTTCGTTTAATATACCCGTGGTGGGATATGGTAATCACCACGTCTTCCTCTTTGATCAGATCCTTGATCTGCATTTCATCGTCCAGGTAGGTGATTTCCGTTTTCCTTGGATCACCGAATTTTTCCTTTATCTCCAGGAGTTCTCTCCGGATTACACCAAAGCGCTTTCCTTCGTCCTGCAACAAATCTTTAAGAAATGCAATTTGCTTCATCAGTTCATCGAATTCGCTGCGGATCTTGTCCCGCTCCATGCCGGTCAGGCGCTGCAGCCGGAGTTCGAGAATGGCCTTGGCCTGTATCTCACTCAATCCCCAGCCGGCATTGATCAGGTTATCCTTTGCCATGTCGGGTGTGGCCGAGGATCTGATGAGACTGATCACTTCATCCAGGTGATCCAAAGCTATCAGGTAGCCCTGCAGGATATGCGCCCTTTTTTCGGCTTCCCGCAGTTCAAACTGGGTTCTGCGAATGACCACTTCGTGGCGGAATTCTACGAATTCCACGATCATCTCGAGTACCGTAAGGGTCCTTGGCCGTCCCTTGACCAGGGCTACGTTGTTGATTCCGTAGGAGGTTTGTAATTCGGTATGTTTAAAAAGCTGATTGATAACCACATTCGCCACGGCATCCCGGCGCAGGTCTATAACGATGCGGGTGCCCTCCTTTTCATTTGACTCATTGTTTACATGGGTAATGCCCTCAATGATCTTTTCATTCACCAGCTGGCCGATCCGGTCACACAATCCGTCCCTGTTTACCTGGTAAGGCACTTCGGTTATCACGATCTGT
>DASRLM010000341.1:0-2662 GCA_035648455.1 Puia sp.
TTTCTGGCTGCGCCGCTGGGTTTGCAATTAAACCGCAGGCTGAACAACAATCTTTATGCTTTCGCAGGTATATCCGCAGCGCCAGCTTATATCAATTTCAATCGTTCATTCCTTTCTGCTGATGTTCATCAATGGTATCCAAACAATGGGCTCAATTCCGGCAGCCTGGGCATGTCTTCCGGGGCAGAACTGGGACTGATGTATGTAAACGATGCAAAAACTTTTTCATTTTCAGGCAGCTTTAGTGTTCAGCGCAGCAGCTACCCGGCATTTCCTTACCAGCAAACGGGTTCAATAAAGCCAGGTCGGGCTTTCCAGACAAAAAAATAAAGAACAACTCATTACTGCCTGTCATTGCTGGTTAAGGAGTCTGTTGCTAAGCAGCTATAAAATTTTTCAAAGAAGTATCCACAATATACAGCCATCCTTCTGCAAAGTTTTCCTTTGCAAAGCCTTTGATCGCCGGGAAAGTCTCCAGACCGGCATGCGTCAGTTTCACCCGGGTCTTGTTGCCCTCGTCAAAAAGTTCCCAGGTTACCAGGCTATCGCCATCATATCCTTCGTACCTCCAGGAGTGGGTCAGTTTTTTATTTGGGATAACTTCCAATACCGTGCAGAGGTGCACGAAATCCCGGCCATCCTTGTCCCGAGCAGTAAAGCTGAATTTTGCGCCGGTTTCCGGTTTGAATGCTGGCGTATCAAAATACCATTGCTTCATCTGCTGTTTGTCGGTAATGGCCCTCCAGATCTTTTCAACCGGAGCATTGAAAGCGCGATCTATGACAAATGGTTCGCTATTCATTTTCATCAGATATTTATAAAGCTCATTCTGAGCGAAGGCTGTTCACCGGATTAGCCACCGCGGCTTTTACGGATTCATAGCTGATCGTTATCCAGGCCACGGCCAGCGCAGCTACTGAGGCTACCCCAAAAACGATCCAGCCAATCTGTATGTGATAGGCAAAGCCCTGCAACCATTTGTTCATGGCATACCAGGCTATGGGAACCGCGATCAATACAGCGACAACGATTAACCGGGTAAAGCTGGCGGACAGCATATACACGACGTTCATTACCGACGCGCCCAATACTTTCCGTACCCCGATTTCTTTGGTGCGCTGTTCGGCCATGAAGGCAGAGAGTCCATAAAGTCCCATGCAGGAAATAAAGATGGCCAGTATGGCAAAAATATTAAACAGATTGCCCATCTGCTGCTCGCCTTTATACTGGCTGGCCAGATCCTGGTCAATAAAACCGTAAGAGAAAGGATAGGCCGGATTGAGCCCGGTACTTATTTTTTCCAGGGCTTTCAGCGTGGCTTCGGTAGTACCCGGTTTGGTGCGCACGGTGATGAATCCCCCCGAATTGTTCAGGTGAATAATTAACGGCTCGATGGATTGCTGTACCGGTTTAAAATTGAAGTTCTTCACCACGCCAACAATAATCCCTTTTACGCCCCATAGGGAAAGCGGTTGACCAACGGCGTTAGCCGGGGTCATGCCCATGACATGTGCGGCTTTTTCATTGATCACATAGTTGCTGGAGTCTGCTTTAAAATCCCTTGAAAACGGCCTGCCGCTGACCATCTTCAACTGGTATACGTCAAAAAAATCTTCGTTGACATCGAGGTTTGGAAAAATGATTTGAGCGTTCGGGTCTTTTCCCTGCCATTCTACACTCACAGTACCGTTGGTCATGTTTACCGGCAGACTGCCGGAAATGGTAAAATCACTGGTCAGCGGATTTTGTTTCAGTTGCGTTTTCAACGCGTCCTGCCAGTTGAACAGATCGCCCGTCATGCCCGAATACAACAGGTTGGATTTTTCAAAACCCAGGTTCATGTTTTTTATAAACTTCAGCTGCCTATAGACCAGGGCCGTACCCGCCAGCAGTACAATCGAAACTACAAACTGCAGTACGACGAGACTGTTACGGAATATGCGGTTGCCCCCCATGGTCTTTATATTGCCTTTCAGCACTTTTGCGGGTTGAAAACCTGAAAGGAACAAAGCCGGGTAACTGCCGGAAACCAGGCCTGTGATCAGGGCAATTCCCAGGAGTCCCGCCAGAATCTTTCCATCGAGGATATGGATGGAAAGTGTTTTCCCCGCCACCTCATTAAATACCGGCAATAACAGGTATACCAGGCCAATGGCGATCAATAAAGCGATAAAAGCGATCAGCATGGACTCACCAAGAAACTGTCCGATCAACTGACCGCGTCCGGCACCCACTACTTTTCTCAAACCCACTTCTTTGGCACGGCGCGCAGATCTTGCCGTGGCCAGGTTCATGAAATTGATACAGGCGACTGCGAGTATAAAAATGGCCACGATGAAAAAGATATTGACATACTGGATATTTCCGCGACCGGGCAGGTCGGCCTGCAGGTCGGAGTGCAGATGAATCGCGGTTAAGGGCTGCAGGTGAAAATCAGCTTTCATTGTTTTTTCATCCACATGGCCCTTATAAATTTTGTTCATCTGTTTTTCCAGGCCGGCGAGGTTAGCCGCCGTAGGATTAAAACTTTTATCCAGTTCGATATAGCTGTAAAAATCAAAATTGTCCCATAGGTTGTCTCTGATGTCCCTGTTCGTTTGCGCAATGGCCGACATGGGCATAAGGAAATCAAACTGCAGGTGCGAGTTAGCCGGAATATTGC
>DASRLM010000342.1:0-5898 GCA_035648455.1 Puia sp.
GCGTAGGGCCTTCGATCACCCAGTCTGCCGTTTTCTTCTTTTCGAACCGGCATTCGTTGCAGATAAATTCTTTCACTTCGCCCCACTGATCCTTGCGGGCCGTAACCCGGAAAACCTCATCGCCGCGGTTCCAGAGGGTTACTTTCCCCGAACATTTCGGACAGTCCCGGTGTGCGTCCTGGGGTTTCAGAAACCAGACCCGGTTTTTGAACCGGAAAGTTTTATCCGTCAGTGCGCCCACGGGGCAAACATCGATCACGTTCCCGATAAAGTCGTTTTCCAGCGCCTTGTGAATATAGGTCGCAATTTCAGAATGATCTCCTCTGTCCAGAATACCGTGTTCGCGTTTTTGGGTGAGTTGATCGGCCACATACACGCAACGGTAACAGAGGATGCAGCGGGTCATGTGCAATTGAATATAGGGACCTATGTCATGCTTTTCAAATACACGTCGTTTAAACTCGTACCGGGTTCCCTCTTTGCCGTGATTGTAACTCAGATCCTGCAGGGAACATTCTCCGGCCTGATCGCAGATGGGACAATCCAGCGGATGATTGATGAGCAGGAACTCCACAACACCCTTCCGCGCATCCAGTGCTTTTTCGCTGGTTATATTTTTTACGACCATCCCATCCATCACATTGGTCCGGCAACTCGCCACGAGTTTCGGCATCGGCCTCGGATCCGCGGTGGATCCGGAAGCCACTTCCACCAGACAGGTCCGGCATTTGCCGCCACTTCCCTTCAGGGTACTGTAATAGCACATGGCCGGAGGGGCCACCTCGCCGCCTATTTTGCGGGCGGCATTGAGTATCGTGGTACCCGGTTCTACTTCGATCGAAATGTTATCGATCGTTACTTTGAATAATTTTTTTTCTTCAGCCATAATTCCTTTTTACTGGTGCTATACTGTGGCCACTGCAGGTTCCAGCGGATCCGCATAACGGGCGAGTCCGTAATTCCTCACCTGGCTCTCTTGCGGATTCAGCACATGCCATTCGAACTCATCCCGGAAATGACGGATCGCGGCCGCCACCGGCCAGGCAGCGGCATCTCCCAGGGGGCAGATGGTATTGCCTTCAATCCTGCGCTGAATATCCCACAACAGATCGATATCGCTCATCTTTCCTTTGCCGGTCTCGATGTTCTTCAATATTTTCTCCATCCATCCGGTTCCTTCACGGCAGGGGGAACATTGTCCGCAGCTTTCATGACGATAAAACCGGGCCAGTGTATACGTGTGTTTCACCACGCACTGGTCCTCATCCAGCACAATGAATCCGCCTGATCCCAGCATGGAGCCTTTGGCAAATCCGCCGTCGGAGAGACTCTCATAATTCATCAGCCTTTTTTCGCCTTTTGCCGTAGTGAGTAAAAGATTGGCGGGCAGTATGGGAACCGAGGAACCGCCCGGAATACAGGCTTTCAGTTTTTTACCGTTGGCGATGCCGCCGCAGTATTCATCACTGTAAATAAAATCCTCTACAGAAATGGTCATATCAATTTCATAAACGCCCGGCTTATTGATATTGCCACAGGCGGAAATGAGTTTGGTTCCGGTTGATTTTCCAACGCCTATCTTCGCATATTCCTCCCCACCCATCAGGATGATGGGTACCACGGCCGCCAGCGTTTCCACGTTGTTCACTACGGTGGGCCGGTCCCATACACCTTTCACTGCAGGAAATGGCGGTTTGATGCGGGGCAGTCCGCGCTTGCCTTCCAGGCTTTCCAGCAGGGCCGTTTCTTCTCCGCAGATATAGGCCCCGGCACCACGGTGCAAATATATTTCCAGGTTGAATCCCGTTCCTAAAATATTTTCTCCCAGCCAGCCATTGGTTTTTGCTTCGCCGATGGCCGTTTCCAGGATATCAATGATCCACGAATATTCTCCCCGTACATACACATAGGTAACATGACTGTCCAGCGCGTAAGAGGAAACGATCAGTCCTTCAATCAGCAGATGGGGAAGGAATTCCATCAGGTACCTGTCTTTGAAGGTGCCGGGTTCACTCTCATCGGCGTTGCAAACGAGGTGACGGGGAACGCCTTCCGGTTTGGCAATAAAACTCCACTTCATACCAGCCGGGAAACCCGCGCCGCCGCGCCCGCGCAATCCACTCTTTTTAACCTCGTCCGTAATCTGGTCGGGGTTCATTTCCTTAAACGCCTTCTCCACGCTGCGGTACCCGCCTTCCCGCCGGTAAACATCATATCCGCGGATCCCCTCAACATGCGCTTTCTCCAGTAATAATTTTCTACCCATGTGCTATAGATTAGTATGGCCGGTGTTTATCCATTCAATTATTCGCCGCTGAAATTTTCCGGCATTCTGCTATAATGGCATCCACTTTTTCCTTTGTCAGGTGCTCCCGGTAAAATTTCCCCATCTGCATCATCGGCGCGTAACCACATGCTCCCAGGCATTCCACCGTTTTCAAGGTAAACAACCCATCGCTGCTGGTCTCTCCTACTTTGATGTTCAGGGTATCCTGAATATATTGAATGATCTCGTCACTGCCATTGATCATACAGGGGCCGGTCTGACAAACCTCGAATATGTATTTCCCCACCGGTTTCATGTTATACATAGAATAAAACGTGGCCACTTCATACACTTCCACCGGCAGAATATGCAGTAGTTCCGCCACATAATCCATGGTTTCCGTGCTCAGCCAGCCCCCGGAATTATCCTGCGCCAGATGCAATACCGGAAGGATGGCACTCTTTTGTTTGCCTTCCGGATAGTGGCTGATCAGTTCTTTTACTCTTGCCAGTTTCTCTGGCGGAAAAATATTGGTCAAGTGTTGCTGGTTTTAATTACGCATCCATCTCACCCGCTATCAGATTCAAACTGCTCATGGTGAGTACGGCATCACTCAGCATCGAGCCTTTGGTCAGTTCGGAATAAGCCTGATAATAAATAAAACAGGGTCTGCGGAAATGCAGCCGGTAGGGGGAGCGACCACCATCACTGATAAAATAAAATCCCAGTTCCCCGTTGCCGCCTTCCACGCTCTGGTAAACTTCTCCCGGAGGGATTTCCGTTTCCCCCATCACAATCTTGAAGTGCCAGATAAGCGCTTCCATTTTTGTATATACATCTTGTTTTGGGGGAAGGAAATATTCAGGCACATCGGCATGATACACATCGGCTTCAGCGCCCTTAAACGCCTGCACCTTTCGGTAGGCCTGCTCAATAATGCCCAGGGATTCCCACATCTCCTGGTTGCGCACCAGGAAACGGTCGTAGTTATCGCCCGTCTTTCCAACAGGTATATGAAAATCGAAATCTTCGTAGCTGGAATAGGGAGAATGCACGCGAACATCGTAATCCACGCCGGCTGCCCGGAGGTTGGGTCCCGTAAATCCGTAATTCAGCGCCCTTTCGGCGCCAATACCCCCGGTTCCTATGGTGCGATCCATGAATATGCGGTTGCGGTTGAACAGGTTTTCAAATTCCCGGAGCACGTCGGGATATTCTTTCATGAACCGGTCCAGCTTTTCAAAAGCCGCCTGGCTGAAATTCCGTTCAAAACCCCCGATCCTGCCCATGTTGGTGGTTAGCCGGGAACCGCAGATCTCTTCATAGATCTCATAGATCAGCTCGCGGTATTGCATCACATAGAGGAATCCGGTGAAGGCGCCGGAATCCACCCCCACTACGGAATTGCAGATCAGGTGATCGGAGATCCGGGCCAGCTCCATGATGATCACGCGCAAATAATCAACCCGTTTGGGCGTTTTTACCCCCAGCAATTTTTCGCAGGTCAGGTGCCAGCCCATATTGTTGATCGGAGACGAACAATAATTCAGCCGGTCGGTGAGGGGCGTGATCTGGTACAGGGGCCTTCTTTCGGCAATTTTTTCAAATGCGCGGTGAATATATCCTATGGTTTGTTCGGCTGAAACAATACGTTCCCCGTCCAGCTCGAGAATGTTTTGAAATACGCCATGGGTTGCCGGATGCGTGGGCCCCAGGTTTAAGGTAGTGGTTGTTTTTTCAATACTGCCTTCCGGAAGTTTAATATGTTGATTGTGCTTTGTGTCCATACTTGTTCAATTTGAAAATTCACCCCCGTCCAAACATCTCATCATCTTTATCGGTCCGGGTCTGGTCTTCCAGCGGATATTCTTTCCGTAGCGGGAAATAGTCCATTTCATCTACGTTCAGTATCCTTTTCAGGTTCGGATGGCCGACAAAGTTCACTCCGAAAAAATCAAAGGTTTCCCTTTCCATCCAATTGGCTGCAGCGTATAACCGGGTGGCCGTAAATATATCCGGCTGTTTAATATCCGTAAATACTTTGAACCTGATCCGGACATTATCTACCAGGTTATGCAGGTGATATACAACGGCCAGTTCGCGACCAGGCTGGCTGGGGTAATGAACGGCTGTCAGGTCGGTCAGAAATTGAAACCGCAATTCTTCATCATCGTAGAGGAACTGCATTATTTTCAGATTGAGGTCTTTCGGCGCTTCGAAAGTGAGCATTCCATAGGGCTCTTCCATCCGGCTCAGTTGCCCTTCGAATTGTTTCTCCAGCCTTCTTCTGATTGTTTCGTTCGTGAGCACCATGGAGTTAATTTGAAAATTTGAAAATGTGCAAATTTGAAAATGAATTCAATTCAGCCATTCTTCAAATCTTTTAAAATTTACTATTGTTAAAAAATTATAAACATTTAAACTTCCCTTCATTCTCACCCACCTACGCTACCACCTACGCTAAAGCTTCGGTGGTCGCAGAAAGCTTCGGTGGGCAAAGCATTTCCACATTTACATATTTCCACATTTACACATTACTTAATCCCATAACTCTGCATCAGTTCCTTATATTTCTCACTGCTTCTTCTCCGCACCGATTCTCCGGCCACCAGGTCCTGGATCCGCATAAATCCGTCGAGTATGCCTTCCGGACGCGGGGGGCATCCCGGAACATATACATCAACGGGAATGATCTGGTCAATACCCTGCAAAACAGAATAGGAATCAAAGATGCCCCCGGAAGAGGCGCAGGCACCAACGGCAATTACCCAGCGGGGTTCGGCCATCTGGAGATAAACCTGTTTAACAATAGGTCCCATTTTTTTTGCGATGGTGCCGATCACCATCAGCAGATCGCACTGACGGGGCGAAAATCCCAGCCTTTCTGCACCAAACCGGCCCAGATCGTAATGCGAGGCCATGGTGGCCATGAATTCTATTCCGCAACAGGAAGTGGCAAAGGGCAATGGCCAGAGTGAATTCTTCCTGGCCAATCCCACCACATCACTCAGTTTGGTAGCAAAGAACCCTTCACCGGCATGTCCCTCGGGCATATCCACGATGCTGATGGAATTTTTAGTATCAGCAGGTTTGGTATTTACGTTAAATCGTACTGGTCTCGGCATTTCAAAATGGTTTAAAAACACGTTCAGCACTTCCGGCCGCTTTACCGCCGGTTCAGTCTTCCCATTGTAAGGCCCCTTTTTTAATGATATAAACAAATCCAATCAGAAAAAAGGCAACAAACAACAATACTTCTGCAAAACCGCTCCAGCCCAGTTCCCTGAAATTGACGGCATAGGGATAGAAGAAAATTACTTCCACATCGAATAATACAAACAGGATGGCTATCAGGAAATATTTGATGGCCATGGGCTGTCGCGCATTACCGACGGCTGCAATACCACTTTCAAAATTCTGAAGTTTTTCATCCGTGCTCCTTTTTGGCCCCAGCAGGTGGGTAGCTCCAAGAACAAGGAATACAAATGCCCCGGCAAACAGCAACTGGATGCCGATGGGAAGATAATCGCTTGAGCTGTTTGTTTTTGAAACCAGATTTGTTGTCTGCAGCAGAATGGGATTCATAAGAATTGTTCAATAGGCATTGTTCAATTGCCCAACAAAAGTAATAC
>DASRLM010000343.1:0-3401 GCA_035648455.1 Puia sp.
CAATCCCACTACCGGGAAAATTCTTCACTGGAATCTGCTTTCCTTCCCCCCGAAGCGGGAAGGAAAAACCGTATGAAAAACGGACTTTCCGCTTTTTATACCCGTTTCTTTTCACTGGAAGATGCACCCCGCCGCACGCAAAAACACATTGCCACTCCACAGAAAGATGCAGCCTGTAAACGGTTGAACATGTACCTGCGCTGGATGGTGCGTCAGGACAAGTGCGGGGTTGACTTTGGTTTGTGGAAGAAAATATCTCCGGCGGATCTGATCTGTCCGGTGGACCTGCATGTGGCCCGTGTAGCCAGGCGGTTCGGACTGATCACCCGCAAACAAACCGACTGGACAACCGCCGTGGAACTGACCGCCGCCCTCCGCGAAATGGATAAAAAAGATCCTGTAAAATTTGATTTTGCCTTATTCGGACTGGGTGTTTTTGAGAAATACTAAACGGTGCCGTCCGGCCTATTTGTACATGAGTTCGCGGACCTTTTCTTTATCCTCTTTCTCTTTACTGAGGTTGAACATGGTTCCAAACACCCTGTCCCAGATGGTGGTGCTTACGCCGAATCCCTTTTCATCATCCTTATAATGATGCAGATGATGATTTCTCCAGAGTGGTTTCATCCATTTGAAAGGTGGGTTCCAGGCATGAATGGCATAATGAATGCTCCCATAAAAAAGATACCCGAGTATGAACCCGGAAAAGAAAGCAAAAGCGTATTCTTTCAGCGCCAGGAACATGATCCCGAAAATAACGGAAGAGATGATGATGCTGGGCACGGGCGGCATGAACAACCGCTCTTTGTCCCGCGGAAAATGATGGTGGTTCCCATGCATAATGTAAATGAACTTCTTGGCCTTTTCGCTTTCTCCCACCGCATGAAAGGCAAACCGGTGCATCAGGTATTCAAAAAAGGTCCAGAAAAACATACCCGAACAAAACACCAGAAATATGATCCCATAGCTGATATCGAATCTGAAATGACTCAGGTAGAGGAAATAAAATATTACGGGCAGGTACATGCCCCAGATGACAAGCGGATGCGTTTTCGTCATCATTTCCATATAATGGTTGCGGAATAAGTGCGCCTGTCCCTTATTATTGATCTTCTCAAACTTCATCGCCATTAATTATACCCAAAAATACGTTTAAACAGCAAAAAACCAGCGCTTAGTTTTACCAGGCTAACGGTAGTTCCCCTAAGAAAAACATATTCCAGTACATTTGCCAGAATTCTGAAATACAATTGCAATATGCACACCTCCAATCTGTCTGAACAGGAAATGATCCGCCGTGAAAAATTAAAGTCCCTTCAGGAATTGGGGATCATGGCCTATCCTGCTGCCGCATTCCCGGTAAACAGTTATGCTGCCTTTATTAAATCAAATTATAAAGAGGGGCAAAATAACGTGGCGTTCGAAACGGTTTGTCTCGCCGGCCGCATCATGAGCATCCGGGATATGGGAAAGGCCTCGTTTGCTGTGATCCAGGACAGTACCGGTAAAATCCAGCTTTACCTGAAAAGAGATGAAATATGTCCGGGGGAAGATAAAACACTTTATGATAAAGTTTGGAAACACCTTAGCGATATTGGGGACATCATTGGCGTAAGAGGTTATGTTTTCACCACCAAAACCGGCGAGATTTCTGTTCACGTAAGAGAATTGATCCTGCTGGCAAAAGCGCTCAGGCCTATTCCCGTGGTGAAGGAAAAAGAAGGTGAAACTTTTGATGCGGTCACTGATCCCGAATTCCGTTACCGGCAGCGATATGCTGACCTTATTGTAAATCCGCAGGTGAAGGAAGTTTTTATCAAGCGGTCGAGGATGATCAATACCATGCGGGAGTTCCTCAACGCGCAGGGCGCCCTGGAAGTGGATACCCCTGTTTTACAAACCATTCCGGGCGGAGCGGCGGCGCGCCCTTTTATCACCCATCACAATGCCCTGGACGTTCCGTTTTACCTGCGTATTGCCAATGAACTTTATCTGAAGCGGCTGATCGTCGGGGGATTTGACTGGGTCTATGAGTTCAGCCGGAATTTCCGGAACGAGGGTATGGATCGCACCCACAATCCCGAGTTCACCATCCTGGAATTCTATGTGGCCTATAAAGATTATTTCTGGATGATGCAGACCACTGAACAAATGCTGGAGGCCACGGCCCTGGCTGTTAATGGCAGCACCCGCATCACGGCAGCCGAAAAAGAAATTGACTTTAAGGCCCCGTATAAACGAATCAGTATCTATGAGGCCATCGGGGAAGCAACGGGCGAGGACGTGTCCCGGATGAATGAGGAAGAATTAAGGAATCTCTGTAAGACATGGCATATCCCGGCGGACCCCAGCATGGGCAAGGGCAAACTGATAGATGCCTTGTTCGGCTCTACCTGTGAACACCGGTTTATTCAACCCACTTTCATCACGGATTATCCTGTGGAGATGAGCCCCCTGACCAAAAAACACCGGAGCCAGACCGGCCTGGTGGAGAGATTTGAACTGATCATCAACGGAAAAGAAATTGCCAATGCCTATTCGGAACTCAATGACCCAATTGACCAGCGGGAGCGGTTCGAAGAACAGTCCGCCCTCATGGCCCGCGGCGACGAGGAAGCCATGTTCATCGACCATGATTTTCTGCGTGCCCTGGAATATGGTATGCCCCCGACGGCGGGCATAGGCATTGGCATCGACCGCCTGGCCATGCTGCTGACCAATCAGTCATCTATCCAGGATGTGCTGTTGTTCCCTCAAATGCGCCCGGAGAAACTGGCCTCGTCCGCCGAGCCTCTTTAGGCGAGGCAGCGTCGCCCGCCTTCGCTGAAGCTCTTTAGGCGAGGCGGGCGTCGCCCGCCGAAGCTTCAGCGAAGGCGGGTTGACAGCCCTCCAGCCCAAAAGAAGGCATCTAGGGACAACCGAAAAAGAAATTCGGGACCTTACTGACCCCGGGAAATGGCATTTCCACCGAACCGCCGCCTAATTGGATACCCTTACACCGACCCGCTGTTTTCCATTTCTAAAGCGTAAATCTGAGTGAAAATGCAAAATAAGACCGTATTTTCTGCAATGGCCAGATCGAGCGCAATTCCGCTTGTGCCGGGATGCCCAGTTTGTATGTTTACATCGTCAGGTTGACTGATGCTCGTTCAAGTGGTTCCGATATCCAATTTCCTTTGAAAAAAACCAATATCTGTGAACAACCAAAACCATTTGACGAAATCATTCACTGACTGTTAAAATCCAAATTCCACGAAAAGCCAAATCCTACGAAGGTGTTAAAATTTGTACCCTATTGATGACCAACTTGGTAATGGTTAGGTAAAGTACAAACACATTCAAAGCCCTGGAGTAATCCGGGGCTTTTTTGCTTAAAAAAGTTGACGGATGACGGTTGACCC
>DASRLM010000344.1:0-3287 GCA_035648455.1 Puia sp.
GATGAAAGTGGTGGCGGTTTTGAGGGCGGCGGCGGCGGTGGACGAGGCGGCGGTGGCGGTGGTCTTTTCGGGTTTCTTCCTTTGCTGTTCAGCCTGGTCCGCGGTCCCAAAAGTTTTCTTTTGCTGTTGGTGCTCGGTATAGGCGCTTATTTTTTTCTCGGCCGCGGCGGCGGATGCAATTCGGCCATGGTGCAGCAGGCTCAGCAACTGGCAACCGGTGGTATTCTCGATCCGCGCGTATTTGACAAGGCGAAAGTGTATGAATCCCTTTCGGACGACGATTCCCGGAACCCGCTTCCGGAATCGGCCAACCTGCAGAAATACGCCCCGCCCGTAGGCGACCAGGGCAAACAGGGGAGTTGTGTTGCCTGGAGCAGCGCATACGGCGCACGTACCATTCTGGAAGCGGCCCGCACGGGGAAGGCTCCCGATGCATTGAAATTCAGTCCCTCTTTTTTATATAATCAGATCGGAGAGGATGGATGCGACGGGTCTTATATCAACCGGGCCATGGATTTTATGACCCGGCGCGGATCCGTTCCGTACGAAGACTTTCCGTACAATGACCAGGATTGTAAACGGCAACCCGATCAGCAGTTACTGCAACAGGCGCAGCAATTCAGGATGCGCGGGGCCAACCGGCTTACGGTCGGCGAAGGCACGGACCAGATCGATCTGCGCGCCATCAGGGAAAATCTGTCGCAGGGCGCACCCGTCGTCATCGGCATGATGGTGGGCGGAACTTATATGCAACCGATGATGGGTCAGGATGTCTGGAACCCGACGCAGGACGATGCCAGCATGATGGGCTTTGGCGGGCATGCCCAATGTGTGGTCGGTTACGATGATACAAAGTATGGCGGGGCTTTCCTGATCATGAACAGCTGGGGACCGCAATGGGGGAATAACGGGTTTGCCTGGGTGCGTTATAAACAGTTTAAATATTTTGTCCGGGAAGCCTACGGTCTTGAGCCCATGCAGGCTGTTGGTGCAGCAGCAGAAAAACCCTTTGAAGCGGAAGTGGGACTGGTGGAAGTGAAACAGGAAGGAAAGAAAACCGTTGCCGGGGATTATATACCCCTGAAACTGTCATCCGGAAATGTATTTGAAACCACCCGTCCGGTGAAACCCGGAACACGCTTCAAAATGGAAATCAGGAATATGTCGGAATGTTATATCTATGTTTTCGGAAAGGAAACGGACGGCAGCAGTTATACTCTATTTCCTTATCCCCGTGCGGACGACCCTTCCAAAACCAAATATGCGCCTTTCTGCGGCATTACGGGTTACCGTTTATTTCCAAAGGATAAAAGCATGACGCCGGACAGCATTGGAACAAAAGATGTGATGGCCGTGGTGGTGAGCAAAGACAGTCTGAACTGGTACGAGATCAGTCAAAAGATCAGCCGGAACCCCGGGTCGGACTATGCCGCCAGGCTGAGGGAAGCCCTTGGCTCCTCCGGAACACAGGGTGTGGAAATCAGTAGCTCATCAAAGGGAAATATTCATTTTAAAGCAGATGGGGCGAATGTACGCCATGTTGCCTGCCTGGTGGAGGTTGACAAATAAAAAAAACAGCCACTTTTCGCGTGGCTGCCAAATCTGCTTGTAAGGGTCATCAAAATTTAGTTTTCCGTCAAGAAAAGGTACAGATTTCAGAGTGGTTTTTTGGTTAAAGGATTCTGTTTTTCTAAGGATAAGGGTTTAGGGTTTAGGGGTCGTCAACAATTTTTCAAGGCATTGGATCTCGGTTTCATAGGTTAAATATCTTGAACTTTTTTCTGGTATTCTTAGGATGCTCTGTCGCTTTCAACAATACAAAGATGCACACGATTTCAGGGTATCGGTAACTTATTCGACCGGGCAGGTAAAAGCTTCGATTTTTGAGTTAAATGGAGCGATGAGTGGAATCTATACCGGGCAGCGATAGGGGAAACCCGCGCCAGGACTGCTTGGGGATACTAAGGGCAAACCCTTAGGCGGAGCTAAACAATATTCAATCTGCGGAATACATCGGCCTTATTGGCCTTACTCACCGGGATTTCATTTCCTTTAATGAAGAGCAGGTTTTCCCGCATATCGTCTATTTTATGCAGGTTAACGATATAGGACCGGTGAACTTTCAGGAAGTGCTGTTTACTTACTTTCTCCTCAAGATTCTTAATGGTGTTATGGGTGATGTATTTCTTGTTGTCGATGGTGACAAATTTCACATAATCACCCATGCTCTCAATGTACAGGATGGCGTCGTTGTTCAGGCGGATCAGTTTGCCGTCTGTTTTAATATAAATGTGATCCGTAGCGCTGTTGGTGGAAATGGTTTCTTTTGAAGGTTGTATCTTCTGAAGGGCTTCCTGGAAACGCTGATAGGTGAACGGCTTCATCAGATAATCGGAAACATTGTACTGGAAAGCATCGTAGGCATATTCTGTTTTGGAAGTGGTCAGGATCACTTTGGGTGAAAAAGCAATCTGGTCCAGCAATTCAAAACCGTTGGCGCCGGGCATTTCCACATCCAGGAAAATAAGATCAACCGTATTGTTATTCAGAAAGCAAAGGGCGTCGGGAACATTGCTGAAATGTCCCCTCACTTCCACCAGGCCGCTTTTATCACAGCAGTTGGTCAGGTAATTGGCCGCAACCTGTAAATCTTCAACAATTATACAACTGAGCATCATGAACAATTACTATTAAAAATTTCCAATTTCTTCTTTTCCTCTTCCAGTACCAGTTTACTTAAAATGATCTTGTTTTTCAGCACCTCAAAATCACGGGCCAGCATGTCCGGGGAAGTAACGGTACCACAGGTATTTTCAAATTGCTGGCATTCCTGCTGAACGGCCGTCAAACCCACAAATCCGAAAACCGGTTTTATTTTATGCACAGCGGCCCTGAGGGCCGTCAGATTGCCCGAAGTATAACTGTATTCAATATTATCGGTGAGCGACTCATAATCGTTTAAAACGGTCGAGAATACCTCCTGGAGGTAAACATAATCATCCCCATACAGGCTTTGCAGGTAGTTGGTATCAATTTCAGCATTGAAAATGAAGGAGTTGATAGCGGATGGGTTATTCATGATCGATTGGATTCATTTATATTAACGCGATAAATAATAATTATTATGCTGCAGGCGTTTTAATATCCAAATTATTAATCTGTTCCCTTCCCTCAAATCCAGGATCTCGCCCGTATTGTGGTCTGTTTATCAGGATATTGTATATTCCGGGTTAGACGAATCCACTACTTCTTCCAAGCGCAAGAAGGTGATCCGGTTCAACCAGTTC
>DASRLM010000345.1:0-3763 GCA_035648455.1 Puia sp.
CCCTCCGGAAGCCTTGATACCCACTTGCACGGGAAGTTCCTGACGCATCAGCCGGACGTCATCCACCGATGCGCCTTTTTCCGCATAACCGGTTGAGGTCTTCATAAAATCAATGCCCATGTTTCCATATATATTACAACAACGCACGATCTCTTCGCGGTTGAGCATACCACTTTCCACGATCACTTTAATGATCCGGCCTTTTGCATGGATCGCGTCAACAAGCGGAAACATTTCGGCCGTCAGATAGTTCCACAGCCCGTTCTTCAGGGCCATCAGATTGATCACCACATCCAGTTCATCGGCCCCATTTTCCATGACCCTCCGGCTTTCATCCCATTTAACAGCAGCCTCAGAATATCCCAGCGGAAACCCGATAACCGTGGCTATTTTTACGCCGCTTCCTTTTGTTTCCCTCGCGGCCCGGTCAACCACTAAAGGCGGAACACAAACCGCAGCAAATCCGTACTGAACCGCCTCCCTGCACAACTGGTCAATGTCTGCAAACCGGCTCACCGGTTTTAAGTTCGTATGATCAATGTAGGAAGAAATTCACGGGCCAGTTATAAACATTCAACAAATTTCAGGTTCGAAATTAGTTCATTTCAGTAAATTCGGATCGCGGGTACTGCCCCGCACACGGGAATCCTTCATCCGGGAGGTTCGCTGTGGCAGGCTGATTTCTTCCTTAACTTTCTAAAATTGATCATTATGAAACGCATATTCCAGGCACTCCTGATGCTTTGTTTGATGGTATTACCCTTTTGCGGGCTGATGGCGCAGGATAAGCTTGACAGCATTATCCCGGTAAGGGGCTTGTGCATCGATGCACCCCTGCCAAAGGCGGTGGATTCTTTCATAACCTTTATTGACCAGGGTATGGCCGCGAGAAAGATAAACCTTCTGATTCTGCAGGTGGATTACCGTTATCAGTTCAAATCGCATCCGGAATTAACCGATTCGTTTGCCCTTTCTGAGGCGGATGTAAAAAAGATCGTTGCCGCATGCCGTAAACACAATATCCGGCTCATTCCACAGATCAACATGCTGGGCCACCAGTCCTGGGCGAATAAACCCAATATGCTGCTGACTAAATATCCCCAATTCGATGAAACCCCCTGGATAAAAATGCCGGCGGTTTACAAATGGCCCAATGCAGACAGCCTCTATTGCAAAAGTTACTGCCCCCTGCTACCCGAAGTACACAAAGTTGTTTTTGATGTAATGGATGAACTGGTGGATGTTTTTGAATCAACCGCCTTTCATGCCGGAATGGATGAAGTATTTATTCTCGGAGCCGATAAATGTCCCCGTTGTGCCCACCACGACAAATCCAAATTATTTGCCGATGAGGTTACCGCCTTCCACGACCACCTGGCCAAAAGAAATAAAGAGTTGTGGATCTGGGGGGACCGGCTCATTGACGGACGCACAACCGGCATTGGCGAATGGGAAGCCAGTTATAACGACACCTGGCGGGCCGTGGATATGATTCCGAAAGATGTGGTGATCACCGACTGGCACTACGACCGGGCAGACAAGACCGCGGTATATTTTGCCATGAAGGGATTAAGGGTACTGACCTGCCCCTGGAAAAATCCGGGATATGCGGTTCAGCAGATTAAGGACATGCAAAACTTCAGGGCCAATTCCACGCCGGAAATGAAGGATCGTTTTCTGGGTATCATGGAAACAACCTGGAGCAACCCGGCCCAGTTTATCAGGGGATATTACGGAGAAATTCCCGCTAAGGAAATCTCGCCCGCGAATACCTATAAGACGATTTGCGATGAGTTTGCGAAACTGAATTAAAAAAAGATTACACCAGCTTCCGCTTTTTCAGGAACCTGAATAAAAAAAGGCAGAAGATGATCAGCAGGCCCAGTATCAAAAGATCGTAACGGATCATGGAAGCCTTACGCTCATCATTCAGATGGAGACGCTTTTGCGAGTCAAGTATGTAACTGGTTAATCCCGGGAATTTAGGATTGATCTCCTTGACCCGCCTGAATTTTCGCAGGGCATCCTTGTAATATTCCTGGTCATAGAAAATAACGCCGTCTGCAAATATGTTAGAAACTTCGCTGGGGTGGGCAACCACCTCCGCACTGTCCAGGTATTCTTCCAGGATGGAAACCGGGATCGCAAAATTTAATCCTGCCGCCAGGCCGCCGCTGTTTTCAATGCTTCCGAAAGTGGTCAGTCCGACTACCTCTCCCTTCTCATTACAAACAGGTCCCCCGCTGCTGCCGCGGTTGATATTGGCATCCATCTGGATCAGGGGCCATCCTTCCACCGATTTTTTAAGCGCACTCACGATACCGGTCGTGAGCGTGGGTTCAATGGCGGATTCCGAGGCCACATAATTATTATTGGTTACGGGGCCCGGGAATCCATAGACAAACAATTGTTCTCCCACCCTGGGCAGCTCATCCCTGGCAATTTTTAAGGTTGGCAGCGAACTGTCGCCATCTATTTTAAGGATGGCAATATCTTTTCCCGGCATAGGCTGTCCCCTTACAACAACATGGGCTATTTTCTTTACCGTAGCTGCCGAGCCATTGGTTGAATCCGCACTGTATTCTATGAATATATCTTTCTTCAGATCATACAGGGCCATGGAGAACAGCCGGGCATATATGGAAGCATAGGTATTGTACAGGACTGTTCTTTGCTGTTCGGAGAACTTGGTTGCCCAGGCGCTTTCAAAAGCGGAGATATTTGCTTCGGTGATTTGTTGAAATGCCGACAGAATAAACTGGCGGCGGATAAATGTTTTATCGCGGTCTATCAGGTGGCAGTTGGTTGCCACGTAGCCATCGCCGGTAATCAGAAAACCCGTTCCGCTGGAAGTGATTTCTTCAGGTTGCTTGATATAATCAAGGGATGCCTTAAAAAAGCGGTTGGGATTACGACTGATTTCAGTCAGCACGATATCCAGCTTCTGTTCCGGTGTAAATATGGCCCCGCTGCTGTCTATCCTTTGCAGGGAATCGAGCAAACGGTTGAGATTGCGGGAATCCATGCGCATGTTATTAACATAAACATCCGCCGAAAAAACGGTCCTGACCATCACCACACCTGGCCGGTTGATGCCATAATTTTGAACGGCCGTAAGCTTCTGCGCCCTTGGTGAAAAAAAGGAAAAGATGAACAGCCCCCCGGCCAATAAGGGCTTTAAAAAAAGAAGTTGGATTTTCATGATTTCATCTCCTGTATATAAAACCTTAAAAGGGCTAACTTGTTGTGGTTTAAAGGTAAACTTTTTTCTATGGCTACCATTCAGGCCCCACTTGCAGAGCGGCTCCGGCCCCATTCCCTCGACCAGCTGGTTGGCCAGCAGCACCTTACCGGCAAGGGCAGCATACTCCGGAATGCCATAGAACAGGGCAAGGTCCCGTCCATGATCCTGTGGGGGCCTCCCGGCACGGGGAAAACCACCATCGCCCAAATCATTGCCCAAACCCTGCAGGTTCCCTTTTATACCCTGAGCGCCATTTCTTCCGGTGTAAAGGAGGTGAGGGAGGTGATTGAGGAAGCGAAACAAAAAGAAAAAGTGATTCTTTTCATAGATGAAATCCACCGGTTCAATAAAGGACAGCAGGACGCCCTGCTGGGCGCCGTGGAAAAAGGGATCGTCACCCTGATCGGTGCCACTACGGAGAATCCTTCTTTTGAAGTGAACAGCGCCCTGCTGAGCCGGTGCCAGGTTTATGTATTGAAACCGCTGGATGAAGAAGACCTCCTCCGGCTGATGAAAACG
>DASRLM010000346.1:0-2154 GCA_035648455.1 Puia sp.
GACATGAATGGAGACGGGTATAAAGATGTTTTTTTAGGCGGAAATTTTTACGGGTTAAAGCCTGAGACTGGCCGCTATGACGCCAGTTACGGGGTAACATTCCTAGGCGATTCCCGGCATCAGTTACGATATTTAAAACCAGCAGAAAGCGGATTGTTTATCAAAGGTGAAATTCGGGATATCAAAAAAATCCACACCTCTTCCGGTGATGATATCCTGATGGCCAGAAATAACGAAGCCTTACAGATTTTTTCAAAACAATCAGACTGACATTGTTAAAAAGGGACAACTCATTGCTGCTTTTCGGAATTGGGATGTTGATCGCTTCTTTGTCATCCTGCAGGCACAGGCCCGCATTGTTTATCGCAGTTCCCTCCAGCCAGACCCATATTCATTTCAATAATGAATTAAAAGATCATGATTCGCTGAATATACTGGATTACCTGTACTATTATAACGGTGCCGGGGTGGCAGTCGGAGATATCAATCACGATGGGTTGCCGGATATCTATTTTACGGCAAACGGGAAAGGGAAAAATAAACTTTACCTGAACAAGGGAAACTTTGAATTCGAGGACATAACGGAAAAGGCTGGGGTGAAAGGAACTGCAGACTGGTGTACCGGGGTAACCATGGCGGACGTGAACGGGGATGGCTGGCTGGATATTTATGTATGCTCGGTCAATCAGAAACTGGGTTTAAAAGGCCATAATGAATTATTTATAAATAATCGCGATGGCAGTTTTACAGAAAGCGCTGCAGCTTATGGCCTGGATTTCTCCGGGTATTCTACCCAGGCCGTGTTCTTTGATTATGACCATGATGGCGATCTGGATTGCTTCCTGCTTAACCAGTCTTCCCATTCCGTGGAAACCTATGGAGATACTTCCTTGCGCAGACAGATAAGCCCCCTGGCAGGAGATAAATTATACCGGAATGATGGCAATGCTTCGCAAAGAAAATTCACGGAGGTAACATCAGATGCGGGAATCTATAGCAGCGCGCTGGGGTATGGCCTCGGTGTATCTGTTGCCGATCTGAACAACGACGGCTGGGAAGATATTTACGTTGGTAACGATTTTCAGGAAAACGATTATTATTATATCAACCAGCATGATGGCACATTCAGGGAAAGCGGTGCGAACCATTTTAACCATTTCTCCCGATACAGCATGGGCAATGATATTGCGGACTATAACAACGATGGCCAGCTGGATATCGTAACCGTTGATATGTTGCCGGAAGAAGAAAAATATTTGAAAACCTATAGCGGTGGCGATCAGTTCGACATATACAATTATACCATACCGCAAAACGGGTTTCAAAACCAATATTCGAGGAACTGCCTGCAGAAGAACCTGGGCAATGGCGTTGGCTTCAGTGAACAGGGACTGATGTCCGGTATATCCGCAACCGACTGGAGTTGGAGTCCCCTGCTCGCAGATTATGATAACGACGGAATCAAGGATCTTTTTATCAGCAATGGGATCGTAAAAAGACCATTGGACCTGGATTATATCCGTTTTATTTCATCACCGGCGGTGAACAGGCAAATGCGGGGATCCAGGCGCCTGGACAGCGTTGCCTTATCTAAAATGCCGGACGGACAGGTTCATAATTATATTTTCAAAGGAAATGAGTCGGGCCGTTTCACAGATAAAAGCACGGATTGGGGAATGAATATACCATCTTATTCCAATGGAGCCGCCTATGCCGACCTGGATAATGACGGCAATCTGGATTTGATTGTTAACCGAATCAATGCAGAAGCATTTATATATAGAAATACGAGTGGCAAATTGAAAAATTATATCTCTATTACCTGCAAAGGAGATAACGCAAATACATCCGGCATCGGGTCCAAAGTATACCTGTTTAACATGGGGAAAATCCAATACCAGCAATTAATGCTGACCAGGGGATTTCAATCATCATCAGATCCGAGACTGCATTTCGGATTGGACACTTTGTCCTCGATTGACAGTATGCTGATTGTGTGGCCGGACCAGCGTTTCCAAGTGCAAAAGAATGTAAAGGTTAACGGGCAGGTTACGGTATATCAAAAAAACGCGTCCGGGAAATTTGAGTATGATGCTTTTTTCCCGAAAGAAAAGCCGGTGTTTGAAAACATTACGGACAGTGTCGGCTTAAAAT
>DASRLM010000347.1:0-3548 GCA_035648455.1 Puia sp.
CATGCCCACAGAGTATAATTTCTTTATATTGAAATGTTTTAGCAGGAAGCCGTTCAAAAGAAAAGTCAGCGGGATGCCGGTATAAATCGTTAACTGATAGATCACTACTTTTGAGGGATCGTTGGAACTGCGCATAACATAGGCCGCAACAAATATATCTATCATGGGCAGCACGATAGCATAGACCATATTCGTCAGCATCAGTATCCTGAAATTGTGTGGCTGATTATTGAAATGATCTACTTCGAGTTTCAGTCTTTTAATCATGATCGAATTTTAAAAAAGAGCATATTTCTTTTATTGAAAATTGGGCGCCGCAAACAAATTCATCCGATGCGCCGTAATAAACAGTAAGGGTATCTCCATCCGGTTCGGATACATGGCCGTTTGTAAAAACCACGTTCCCGAAAAAACCAGATATTTCATACTCAGCAGTTGGAACCATAATAGGATTTTCAGTTCGGGCAATTACACGGGTTGGATCTTTCAGATCCATAAGAAATGCGCCGAGACAATACTGAGGGTTTTCATTTGCACCATGATAAATTTCAAGCCAGCCTAGTGGTGTTTTAACAGGTGCAGCACCCGCTCCAATCCGGGCACTGTCCCATAAACCTTTTCTTGTAGTAAGAATGCAGCGATGATCTCCCCAGTGAATACCATCAGGCGATTTAGCCAGCCATATATAATTCCCTCCGAGATCAATACTGCTCGGCCGGTGCAATGCATAATAATAGCCGTCGATTTTTTCTTCGAACAGTGCGCAATCTTTATTATGCGGCGGCAGCATCAGTCCGTATGAGGTAAATGATTTCCAGTCGCTTGTCGTTTTGAGACCTACGCCCACGCCGTTTCCGGAGACCGCTGTGAATGTTAAATAATATTGATTCTCTAAAAAGCTAACACGGCAGTCTTCAATACCAAATGATTCAAGCGGACCTTCTCCCTGAATGAGCGGATAATTTTCAACTTCACTGAAATGGATATTATCCTCACTGCAAACCAGACGGAGATGGGAAAGTGTGGTGAGATAATCATTTCCTTTATAGCTGATTACACGCGGATCTTTTGCATTCAGATCCGGATCATTCAACTGCATTTCCATGATCCGGATATTGCCGGATTCCAGAATGGGAAATGAAATAATTCCTTCTTTTTGTACCGGTCTTTCGGCAACGCGAATGATCAGCCAGGTCTTATTTTGAAAACGGAACGCTCCCGGATTCAGCAGACAGGCGATCTGTAAACCTTGCCTGCTGGGCGGAAGATCTGTTGGTTTCAGCAACGGGTTTTCTTTAAACCTTCTGGCAATATCTTTCATTGGTTTTTTTCAATTTATTGGCAGTTGATTTCCAGGGCGGATTCGCTTAAGCAAACCGCGCCTGGTAAACTTGCTAAACTGTTAAAAACTAAGGTGTTTTTTCTTCTGTATAAATCGACAACACATCGTTGTCAGACAATGCCGAATTATAGAAACGGATATCATCCAGTGTTCCGATAAAATAATCGGGTCCATAGTAATAGTCCGGATCGCTTGAATCTGTCACATTGTATTTTGATTTAGGCATTTCATTTCCAATCGTAATATTATAAGGTGTAGCCAGTGTAATGGGCGGCCCGACTTTATTGGCATCTGTTTTCACCAGCTGACCGTTGATATAGAATTTGGCAACACTGTTTGCATTATCATAAGACACAGCTGCATACACCCATGTGTTTAACGCTACTGCACTATTTGATCCGCCATCATCATCCATAAAATAGCTCTGATCCTGACCAAACACGGTGAAGTATAAAAAATTACTTGTCTGCAAATTCAGTTTGTATCCGTTCCAGCGCCGCATGGCAAACATATAATCACCACCATTGCTGATCGCAGCAACTTTAATCCAGAGACTGATCGCCATACTCTTCGGATTCAGATCGCTTACATAAGGCACTTCAATAGTTGCCCCATTGTTAAAGTAATAAGCTGAATTGGCCTGTCCGAAGCGATCCGCCACCAGCTGGGGCAGTGTGCCACCATCTACGATTGCAGTTGAAGGACCCGTCCAGTTTGTTTTAAGAATACCATCGTTGCCACGGCCGGAAGAATCCATAGCATTACCGCTGAATTTCCAGTAGCCCACCAGTGTAGCTTTTGACACTTCCTGCAGTTGCCTGGTACTGAATGTGCTTCCTGCACGGACCAGGTTATTTAATGCATTGTTGACCTGGATCTGAGAATATTCTGTCGAGGTATATACATCATTTCCCAGACTGATTACACTGTCCAGCGCTTCTTTGGCGCCCGGAACGTATTGTCCGGGTTTATTTCCTTCCACGGCTCCTGCCGATACGGCCGTCAGTGAATCGATCATTGATTTTAGCGCTGTTTTATCTGGATTATAAGTCGTGTTGTTGTTGCCCTTTTTGCAGGATACAACGGATGCGCAGAAAAAGCATCCTGACAACAGGAACAGCAAAATATATTTTACAGAACGCATGGTTTTTTATTTACTGGTTGATAAATATTACAATCACAATTTCTTGTTGGTGTCTCGTTCGGATTGGGGAATGGGAAACCATTTGTTTGTGTTGTAATCGAAATTCGGTGATACTGGTTTTAGTGTCGCATTCGCGTAGTCGGCTCCATAACGGATGATATCAAAAAAGCGATGAAACTCAAGCGCCAGTTCCACTCTTCTTTCCTGACGGATCGCGTCCCGCAGTTGTGACTGATCTGTGGTCGTTACATCTGGCAATAATCCAGGTGGTACGGTTCCAAAGCCGGGTAAAGAATCATCATAGAGATAAGAATTACGCGCTCTTGCTCTAACTGCGTTCAAAGGCGCCAGCGCTGCTGCACTCTGACTGCTTTCATTCAACGCCTCTGCCTGAATCAGCAGCACTTCGGAATACCGGATCGCTTCATAATTGAGATCTCCCTGTCCGCGGTTATTAACCGGAATAACCGATAATGGCTGTACCCATTTCTTACACAGATAGCCGGTTGTTGTCCAATCCGGATTCCATCCGAGATCGTAATATGGATGACCTTCCCGGCCGACTGTATAATCAAGTCTCGGATCCACTTCGCCGGTTGGTGCGGTTTCGAACTTAGACACCAGATCCTGTGTGGGATAATAAAATCCGTATCCGCCCTGATCCCTCGGCGTGAAAAAAACATTATTGTCATTCGGCGTCGAGTTCGCCAGATGGTTGACTGTAAACACCGCCTCGGTGTTCGCTTTCTTTGCGTCATTAAAATTATCCGTAAATAAATTCGTCAGGCTATAGTAGCCGGTTGCTATTACGTTTTGGGCCGCCGTTGCAGCCATCTGATAATTGTTTGGCAGGTCGGTATGGAAAAGATACACTTTGGCCAAAAGACCATAAGCTGATCCCGTTGTGGCCTGACCGACCGGCACGGAAGCTGCAGGAGCAGCCAAATCAGGCAGGGCATCAGTCAGATCCTGTTCGATCTGCAGGTAAAGAGAATCCTGTGGCCTGGCCGGACTTTGCAATTCTTCAGGTGTTTCCACTTTCAGATGCAGCGGAATATTACC
>DASRLM010000348.1:0-17471 GCA_035648455.1 Puia sp.
AGGTACTTGAGTACGCTGCGGTGTGTGCTGAAAAATGAGATAAAAATACCCAGCAGGATGATCACTACAAACAGCATGATCAGTAAAGGATAGTCCCGCAGCGCCTTCAGATAAGGCAGCTGGTTCTCTGCAAAAATGATCACGGCAATGAGACCGCCTACGGCGAGCAATCCACTGATCAGCCCGTTGAAAAATGCCCGCAGGTCCATGGGTTTGGAAATAAACCAGCGGGTGGCGCCTACCATCTGCATGGTTTTGATGAGAAAGCGGTTGCTGAACATGGCCAGCCGGATCGTATTGTCTATCAGGAATATCACCAGTATGGAAATGATGATGATCACAGACAGCAGGATGATGCTGATCTTATTAATGATGTTATTCAGGTTGGTGACCAGGGATTGCGGGTAGAGCACATCGCTTACGGCAATATTCTGCAGCAGGTCACTCTTGATTTTGGAGAGGGAATCGGTGGACGCATATTCCTTATTTATTTTGAAATCGATGCTGGCGGGAAGCGGGTTCCGGTCCAGCAGTGTTCCCCAGTCCTTATTGCCATCCTGCAGGTATTTCTGTTTGGCCACATCCTTGGTTACGTATTCATAGGATTTCACATAAGGTTTCCCGGAGATATAATTCACCAGGGTAGCGCTGTCTTTGGCGGAAACATTCTCCCGGATATACACATTCATCGCAATATTCTCTTTGAAATACTGTCCGAGTTTATTGGCATTGATCACAATCCAACCCAAAATGCCCAGCAGAAAAAGCACCAGAGACACGCCGACAATGGCCATGATATAAGAAGGGGCGGAGCGTTTGTGTGATCCTTTCCGGGTATTCGCCATAGCTGATCTTTTTCCTTTTTATATTACGATAGTAAGGGGCAAAAATAGAAGATTTACCCGCATGATGCGTATTTTTGTTGGTTCATATGGAGTATTCATTCAGCGGACTTGAAAAGAAATGGCAGGAAAAATGGACGGCCGGTCAGGTGTACCGGGTAGATAACAACAGCCCCAAACCCAAATATTATGTACTCGACATGTTCCCCTATCCCAGCGGAACCGGGTTGCATGTGGGGCATCCCCTGGGCTATATCGCCAGCGATATTTTCGCCCGCTTTAAAAGGCTGAAAGGCTTCCATGTGCTGCATCCGATGGGTTATGATGCTTTTGGCCTGCCCGCGGAACAGTATGCGCTCGACCACGGGGTGCATCCGGCCGACAGCACCCGGCAGAATATTAAAAACTTCCGGGATCAGCTGGACAGGATCGGTTTTAGTTTCGACTGGAGCCGTCAGGTGAACACTGCGGAACCCGGATATTATCACTGGACCCAGTGGATTTTTTTGCACTTGTTTAACAGTTGGTATAACCGGAAGGAAAAAAAAGCCGTTCCCATCCAATCCCTGATATCTTCTTTTGAAACCGCCGGAAGCGCTATTGTTTCCGGATACCGCCGCCTTCCGGATTTTTCGGCCTCAGCATGGAAAGGATTTACGGAGAAAGAGCAGCAGGATATTTTAATGGAGTTCCGCCTGGCTTATTGCGGTTACGGCGAAGTGAACTGGTGTGAGGCACTCGGAACCGTGCTGGCCAATGACGAAGTGATCAACGGCGTCAGCGAACGCGGGGGTTATCCGGTGGTCAAAAGAAAATTGCGGCAATGGTATTTGCGCATTACGGAATATGCGGACCGCCTGCTGGAAGGATTGGAGAAAGTGGAGTTCAGTGAAGCGATGAAAGAAATGCAGGCCAACTGGATCGGCAAAAGTTATGGTGCGGAAATAGACTTTGACCTGGCAGCAGATCAGGAACAAACCGGCGGGTTGCCTAAACTGCGGGTATACACCACGCGTCCCGATACCATTTTCGGTGTCGACTTCATGGTGATTGCGCCGGAGCACGAACTCGTTCCCCGGCTTACAACAGAAGACCGGCAAAAAGATGTGGAGGAATACATCGCTTATGTGAACAGCCGCAGCGAGCGGGAACGCATGGCCGAAAAAAAGATCTCGGGCTGCTTCACCGGGTCCTATGCCCTGAATCCGTTTAACGGAAAACGTATTCCCGTATGGATCTCGGAATATGTACTGGCCGGATACGGAACGGGCGCCATCATGGCGGTGCCCTGCGGCGATGAACGCGATTTTAAATTTGCGCAACATTTCGGAATACCCGTTACGAACATCATCGGAAAATATTTTAACGGGAAAGAGGCCAATTCCACCAAAGAGGCCCTTCTGGAAAACAGTGATTTTCTGAACGGCGTGGCCATGAAAGAAGCCATCGGCCTGGTAAACGACCGTCTGGAATCCCTGGGCATCGGAAACCGCCGGGTAAATTATAAAATGCGCGATGCGGCGTTTAGCCGTCAGCGTTACTGGGGCGAACCATTTCCGATCAGGTGGGAAAACGGCATAGCGTATCCGCTGGACGAAAAAGAGCTTCCCTTATTATTGCCGGAAGTAAAAAATTACAAGCCCGGACCCGATGGCGAGGGACCGCTGGCGAATTTACCGGAATGGACCTCCCGGCACCTGGAAACCAGTACCATGCCCGGCTATGCCGCCAGCAGCTGGTATTTCCTGCGGTATATGGATCCGCACAATGCAAAGGAGTTTTGCAGCAGAAAGGCTTCGGATTATTGGGGCCAGGTTGACCTGTATATCGGTGGTACCGAACACGCGGTGGGACATCTTTTGTACAGCCGCATGTGGACCAAATTTTTATCCGACCTGGATTTGATTGGATTTGATGAACCGTTCCGGAAACTGCTGAACCAGGGTATGATCCAGGGCAGCAGCCGGTTTGTGTACCGGGTGAGCCCTGTGATGTTCGGACATGAAATGAATGCAGCAAACGGAATTAAGGAACTGCCGCAAATATTTATTTCCAAAGGAATTATTGACCGGATCAGCAGTAAGGACAGTCCGGATCGGGAAGAATTGATGGTATCGCTCCGGGATATTTTAGCGGCCAATTTCCCGGATATTCAAATGATTTCAAACCAGGTGGAGTTCAATCCGCTCCATGTGGATGTAAATCTGGTGGATGGAACGGAATTGGATATTGCAGCATTTAAAAAGTCGAAAGATGAATACGGGCAGGCTGCTTTCATCTTTGAAGATTTCAAAATCGATTCGCCAAATTATAGCCGGGAAGAAAAAAACGGCAGATACCTTTGTGGTGCCGAAACGGAGAAAATGTCCAAGTCAAAATTCAACACCGTCGATCCCACCGGTCTCGTTGAAAAATACGGCGCCGATACTTTTCGCATGTATGAAATGTTCCTCGGCCCCGTGGAACAGAGCAAACCCTGGGATACCAAGGGAATTGAAGGGGTGCACCGTTTTCTCCGGAAACTCTGGCGTTTGTTTTATGATGAAGCCAAAGGAAAAGTGTGGACCACCGCTGCGGCAACAGATGCGGAACTGAAGGTGCTGCACAAAACGATAAAGAAGATGGATGAGGATACGGAACGGTTTTCCTTCAATACGGCAGTCAGCGCCATGATGATTGCCGTGAACGAACTCACCGATCTGAAATGTCATAAAAAGGAAGTGCTCGAAAAAATCCTCATCCTCCTTACGCCCTATGCCCCACACATCTGTGAGGAACTCTGGAGCCTGCTGGGAAATGCATTCAGCATTCTGGATGCGCCCTATCCGGTGACGGACCCGACGTACCTGGCAGAAACTGAAAAACAATATCCGGTGGCCATCAACGGTAAAACAAGAACGGAACTGAATATCAGCCTGGATGCCAACCAGGAGCAGGTAGAGGCCCTGGTTCTGGCAGACGACTCCGTAAAAAAATGGCTGGATGGCAAGTCGCCAAGGAAAATCATTTATGTGAAGAATAAAATGATTAATATAGTAGTATAATCATTGACCTTCTCTCATGAAAAATGCCAAAAACAACCCCGGGGTTTTTATACCCCCGCCGCTTTTTTATGCGGCACTGTTTTTCCTTTCCATTTTATTGAACCGGTATTTCCCCATAAGCCATGATTTCTTTCAAACTCCAGTCCTTCATATTGGAGGAGCAATAATTATTGTTTTGGGGCACATCATGACCGTTCCTGCGCTGCGACAGTTTTTCAAAACAAAGAATACCCTGATCACGGTAAAACCGGCTACCTCCCTGCAAACGGATGGGATCTATTCAGTAAGCCGGAATCCCATGTACCTGGGATTATTATTTATCTATCTGGGCTTTGCCCTGATTTTCGGAAACTGGTGGACGATCATCCTTCTTCCCGTATTATTTATTTTAGTCAATTACCTCATTATTCTTCCCGAAGAAAAATATTTAATCAGGGCTTTTGGGAACAGTTATTCCGATTACAAAAAAACGGTGCGGCGCTGGATCTGATCAGGGTTTCACCAGCCGCACCAGCGCACTGCTGCCTTCCGTACTCTGAAGGTGCGCTTCATACTCCTTATCCCCCACAACGGCAACCATGAGCGAAGTATTGGGCGGAATAGTTCCAAGATTTTCAGCCACCATCACCAGTTCATTATCTGGCTTCAGGTCATTCACCGGGATCTTGAAACTGTAGGCCCGGTCGGAAAGCAGGATGTGCTCGCGCAGCATCTGACCATTTAAAAAAACCGCGATCGAATCCCCGTCTATTTCCGCATTATCGTAAAAACGGAGTTCTATAGAATCTCCTTTCACCGGAATAACGGTCTGCAATATTTTCGTTCTGCTGTTGAATTTTTGTTCGTTGGTGAGCGCCTGAACAGGAATCGCGGGCAATTTTTCATTCCTGGCCACAGCCGGGAGCGGCGCTTCCTCATAGCCTGCCGGCACGGGTGCGGGGGCAAAGGCCATTTGTTCAATGCTGTCAATGATGCCCGGATTGCTTACACTGTATGCATAATTTTCCAGAATAAAATCCCATTCATCGGGAAATAACGGATCATTCGGACCTTTCACCAGGTGGAGATCTATATTTCCTTTGTGCTCATTATCGCGCAGCGAACTTTTCCCGTCCAGTTTCATAATACCCTCGCCGGGACAATTAAAATCGGCCACGGCCATGAGCGCATCGCCCGGACCGGAACCGATGATCCGCCGGGTGCTGTGATCTTCCAGCAATACATCGTCCCACCAGACCACATCCATGGCGCGGTCATCAAAATATCCCTTCACGGAATAGCGCCGGTAATCACTCTTGGAATCGTAATAATAGGAGGTTCCGGTAAGGCTGTCCCCTTTCCGGACCAGTTTAAGTTCCACCCGCGAAGATCCCATTTTCCCTTTCCAGATGCCGGTAATGGGCTGTGATTGGGCCGTGCAAACCAGGAGAAAAAAACAAATCCCCCATACCCCGATCCTGATTTTGTGAATAAAAATCATATAAGGAGGAACGCTTCTCCGGCGCTTATATTTTGCAGCCGGAACGTGATGCCTGATCTTAACATTTCTATCCCAGATAAACCGCTAATAATCCATCGGGGAGATTGAGCAACAGCCTTTTACCCGCATGATCCATTTTGTGCAGCGTTTCTTCATTTACAGGAACCAATACTTCGCGTCCCTGCATTTCCAAACGGCACAAAACCTGGTGGGGCTGTTCGATCACTTCCAGAACCTGGCCGAGGTTCCTGTTTCCATCGAATACCTGATAACCGACCCATCCGATGGGATTATTCTTTGCGGTATGCACATTCAGCTCTTCTTCACGAATCCATACTTCGTGCCGTAAATATTTCGCAGCGGTCTCTTTGTCTTCCACGCCTTCCAGTTTCAGTAAGAGTTCATCCTCCTTTTTTTTACGGGCGGATCCTACAAAAAAAGGCAGCAGTTCCTCTTTTTTCTGTTCCAGAAAAATGACCTTGATCTTTGCCGGAGAAACTTTGTTTCCCAGGTGATGCTGCAGGATCATTTCTCCTTTGAGCCCAAAAACGGAAACAATCTTTCCGATATTTCTGTAATGATTATCCATGCGGGTAAATGGGGTTCGCCCCAATTAAAAAGAGGCTATTCCGGAATGGAAATAGCCTCTCAAACGATTTTTTCAGTTGTGTTTAACCGGGTGTTTCGTTCTCCTGTTTTCTTTCCACTCTTCTTGCGGGAGCGGGTCCACGCCTTCCGCCCGGTCTTGCCCTGCGGTGATCTTCCTGGCGTTTTTTAACCTGGAGTTCGTGTTCGCTGTGCCATTTGGAAAATTTCTCCATGGCCGCCGCTTCATCAAACAAGCCAAGCGTTACGCCGCGCAACAGGTGTTTCAGGTATAACACGCCCTTATAAGACAGGATGCGGCGAACCGTATCGGTTGGCTGCGCCCCCTTATGCAGCCAGTCAAGCGCCTTCTGGCGATCGAGCTGAACGGATGCAGGAACTGTTAAAGGATTGTACGTACCGATCTTCTGAATGAACTTACCATCTCTTGGTGCCCTTACATCGGCGATCACGATGAAGTAAAATGGCCTTTTCTTAGACCCATGTCTCTGGAGTCTGATTTTTACTGGCATCTTAAATAAAAATTTAAATGCGTTATTAAATAAGGTTTAATCCTGATGATTGCAAGAAGCAATCTTATACCGCAAATGTAATACATCAGGTATAAAATGGCGAATACTTTACCCCGTTTTTTTTATGATCGGTGAATTTAACGTTTGCTCATACCAAAACCGCCGCCCGTCGGCATTTTATTCATGGTTTTCATCATCTGTTTCATCTGTTCAAACTGCTTCATGAAGGCATTTACATCCTGTAAATCCTTTCCGCTTCCGGATGCGATACGCTTTCTTCTTCCCTGATCAATAACGTCCGGATTAGCGCGTTCGAAGGGCGTCATGGAACCGATCATCGCTTCGATCCCTTTAAAGGAATCATTGCTGATGTCTATGTCCTTCACTGCTTTCCCAACGCCGGGAATCATACCCAGCAGGTCCTTGATATTGCCCATCTTCCGGATCTGGTCCAGCTGCATCCGGAAATCTTCAAAATCAAACTGGTTTTTCCGGATCTTCTTTTCCAGTTTCCTGGCCTGGACCTCATCAAAGCCTGCCTGCGCCTTTTCCACGAGGGTGGTAATGTCCCCCATGCCGAGAATTCGCTGGGCCATCCTTTCGGGATAGAATACGTCCAGGGTTTCCATTTTCTCCCCGCTGCTGACGAATTTGATGGGTTTGTTTACGGTATACCGGATGGACAACGCGGCCCCGCCCCGGGTATCCCCGTCGAGTTTGGTGAGTACCACCCCTGTAAAATCCAGGCGGTCATTAAAGGCCTTGGCGGTGTTCACGGCATCCTGCCCCGTCATTGAATCTACCACGAAGAGAATTTCCTGGGGACTGACTGCTTTTTTAATATCCGCCACTTCCGTCATCATAACCTCGTCCACCGCCAGGCGGCCCGCGGTATCCACGATCACGACATTCTTGTTGCGGCTTTTTGCTTCGGCTACAGCCAGCCGGGCAATGGTCACGGGATCCCGGCTGTCCGGCACCGTGAATACGTCCACCCCGATCTGTTCCCCCAAAATTTGTAATTGCTCAATGGCAGCGGGCCGGTATACATCGGCCGCCACCAGCATAGGCGCAAATCCTTTTTGTGTTTTGAGGTAATTGGCCAGTTTGCCGCTGAAAGTGGTTTTACCACTCCCCTGCAACCCGGCAATCAGGATCACGGCCGGATTTCCTTTGGCATTGAATACAGCTTCATCACCACCCATCAGCCGGGCCAGTTCGTCTTTCACGATCTTGGTCATCAGCTGTCCCGGGCTCACGGCCGAAATCACCTTCTCCCCCATGGCCTTTTCCCTGATGGTATCTGTAAATTCCTTGGCGATTCTGAAGTTCACATCGGCGTCCAGGAGTGCGCGCCGGATCTCCTTGACGGTCGCGGCCACATTGAGCTCGGTGATCCTGCCCTGGCCCTTGAGCTGCTTAAATGCCGAGTCGAGTTTCTCACTTAAATTTTCAAACATATTCCTGGAATCACGATGATGGATGGACGCAAAAAACGTGAATAAACACCTGTTGTATCCACGTTTTTCAGAAAGGCAAAAGTAAGAAAATGAAGTGTAATATTATCTCAAATGAACTGATTTTAGGATTAAATACCGAGATAGTTCCGGAGCGACTTGGCGCCTGAATTGCTCCTCAGCTTGGTAATGGCCTTGTCTTTTATCTGGCGAACGCGCTCCCGGGTCAGACTGAACCGGTCGCCGATGTCTTCCAGGCTCATCGGATGATCCACCCCTATGCCAAAGAAAAAGCAGATCACCTCCTTCTGCCGCTCCGTAAGCGTTCTGAGCGAGCGGTCTATGTCTGTCTTTAAGGATTCGTTGTAATCCAGATTGACTGAGGCACTTTCAGCATTCGGATTGATCATCACGTCAATCAGGGTATTATCCTCCCCCTCTGAAAGAGGCGTATCCACGCTGATGTGCCTGCCACCGATGCCCAGGGTGGAAGAAACTTCCTCAATATCCAGTTCCAGCACTTCTGCCAGCTCCTCCGGAGAAGGTTCCCGCTCAAACTGCTGTTCCAGCAGGGAATAGGCTTTCTGGATGCGGTTGGTAAGCCCCACCTTGTTCAGCGGGAGCCGCACAATGCGCGACTGCTCGGCGAGCGCCTGCAGAATGCTCTGGCGGATCCACCAAACGGCATAAGAAATGAATTTGAAACCCCGCGTTTCGTCGAAACGCTGGGCGGCCTTGATCAATCCCAGATTACCCTCATTAATGAGGTCCGGCAGGGTCAATCCCTGGTTCTGGTACTGTTTGGCTACGGAAACTACAAAACGAAGATTAGCCTTGGTAAGTTTGTCGAGGGCCTTTTGATCACCCTGCTTGATGCGGACGGCGAGTTTTACCTCTTCTTCCGGCGTGATCAATTCAACTTTTCCGATCTCCTGCAGGTACTTTTCCAAGCTCTGAGATTCACGATTGGTAATACTCTTCGTGATCTTGAGTTGACGCATACTCATAGGCAGGTTTTTTTTAAAGGTTTTAGATTCAAAGGGTTTGTGAGATTCGTGAACAGTAAAAACGCATAAATGAATCTTTTCTTATTTAACTTTTCAGAAGATTCACTTTCAGCTAAACAATATAACCATTTGGAAGCAAAACGCAAAACCATATTCAGGGTAAAGGGCTGGTTCTCAGCATATTCCCTATTCTATAACTCATGATATGTTCATTATCAATGCTTTCGGGGAATTAAAAAAAATTTCATGGCTTGAAATATTTATCTATAATTGCAGCCCACGATCAACAGCAACTATAGATGAGTAAGAAACAGCAGTTCACATTGGAATATTCATTAAAATGCCCAGCCTCCATTTTATACGAATTTTTGAGTACCCCGGCCGGGCTTCAGGAATGGTTTGCCGATAAGGTAGATGAGCGCGATAATATATTCAGTTTCTCCTGGAACGGTTCCACCACCAAGGCGGAAGTACTGGAAAGCGAAATAGAAAAATTCATCCGTTTTCACTGGTCCGATTCACCCAAAGAAGAATTTTTTGAATTCCGGATCGAAAAATCAGACATCACCAACCAGACCATATTGCTGATCAAAGATTTTGCCGATAAAAAGGATATCAAGGATCAGACCCAACTCTGGAGCTACCAGGTGAAGGATCTTTTTCACCGCCTCGGAAATTGATTTTTTAACTGCGGATTAGGTTTCGGTTCCGGTGCCTGACCCCGGTTGATGTGGCGAATACCCTATTTTTGCCTTTCCCTATTTTATTGTAACCGGAAATTATTGGCGTGATAAAAAAGCTTGACAAACTGATCATCGGGGCCTTCATCGGCCCCTTCATCGCCACTTTTTTCATCACCCTGTTTGTTCTCGTCCTTCAGTTTTTCTGGCTGTACATCGACGATATTGTAGGCAAGGGCCTCGACCTGTTCACCATCGCCCGGTTCATTTTATATGTCTGCGCGACACTTGTACCCCTGGCCCTGCCGCTGGCCGTGCTCCTCTCGTCTATCATGACTTTCGGAAACCTGGGGGAGACCTTTGAACTGGTGGCCATTAAATCGGCGGGCATCCCCCTGCTGCGTTTCATGCGCCCGCTTTTTATTACCTCCCTCTTCATCTGCGGCATCGCCTACCTGTTTAATAATTACATCATCCCCGTGGCCCAGCTTAAAATGCAGACCCTGAAATACGACATCATCGTTTCCAAACCCGCATTCGATATCAGGGAGGGGGTGTTCTACGACAAAATCGACGGATACATCATTAAGATCGGGAAAAAAGATAAAGACGGCTCCACCATCAGGGACATCCTGATCTTTCAGCACAACTATACCCTGCTCCAGGATTTCGCCACCGTAGCGGAAAGTGGCAAAATGACCATTTCCCCCGACAAAAAATTCCTGGAATTCAACCTGAAGAACGGCTGGAATTACCAGGTGAAGGGCCCGCGCAATTCCATCAACACCGAACTGATCCGCATGGGATTTGTTGAATACAAAAAAGTTTTCGACCTGAGTTCCTTTAAACTGAATAAAACCGATGACAGCGCTTTTAAAAATAATTACCAGATGCTGAATATGCGGCAGCTTGGAACCACCATCGACTCCATTAAACACACTACCAACGCCTATTCAAAACAATCCCTGGGCACGTTTAAATCTGTTTTACGAACGCTTGCTTACCTGGACAGTCCGTGGAAGGCCCAGGCCCTTGTCCTGAAAACAGATACTTTTCAGAATATACTTCCCGATTCCGCCAAAAGGCCCGTGCTGGAAAGGGTTTTTAATACCATCAACAACCTGAAATCGAATTTTGACCTGTCCGCCATCTCCTATGAGAACGATCGCGCCAACCTGCGCCTGCACCTTATGGCCTGGCACGAAAAAATCACCATGTCCATCGCCTGCCTCGTGCTGTTCCTAATCGGCGCCCCTTTGGGATCCATCATCCGCAAAGGCGGAATCGGTATGCCGCTGATCTTTGCCGTTATCTTTTTTGTCATCTTTTTCCTGCTTAATAATTTCGGACGGAAATTTGTTAAAGAAGATGTGATGCAGCCCATTGCCGGTATGTGGATGGCCACCTATACCCTCCTGCCCCTGGGTATTTTCCTCACCTATAAGGCCATGAACGACTCCCAACTTTTCAACAAGGAATTTTATTATCGTTTTTTCCGGAAATTCAGGGCCTCCCGGAAAAAAACGGAAGAGCAGGCCTGATCCCCTGTGCAGAACTATTTTTTTCCGGCGGGATCTTTCCAATTCCGTTTACATTTGCTGACAATTTTTTTCTGTGGATAAAGGCAAACAGAATATCCGGCTGCAACTTTGGATCGTGATCATTGCGCTGGTCCTGTTCAGCATCAAAATCCTGGCCTGGTATCTTACTCGTTCCGTGGCCATACTCACAGATGCCCTGGAAAGTATTGTGAACGTGATTGCCGGCTTCGTGGGACTGTACAGTTTATCCATCGCTTACAAACCAAGGGATTTCAATCATCCCTACGGCCATGGCAAGGCTGAATTCCTTTCTGCGGCCATTGAAGGCACCCTCATCATGCTGGCGGGGATCTTTATCATCTACGAGGCCATTTACCATCTTTTTTATCCACAGCAGCTGCAGCACCTGACCAAAGGGATTTACCTGGTGGCGATTTCTGCCGTCATCAATTTCATCGTGGGTTTCCTGGCCATAAAAAAAGGAAGGGCTAACCGGTCAGAAGCGCTGGAAGCCAGTGGCCAACACCTGCAGTCAGACACCTATTCCACGCTGGCCATCATCGCCGGATTATTGCTGATTTATTTTACCGGCATTCAGCGGATGGACAGCATCGTGGCCATCATCATGTCGCTGGTGATCATGTTCATCGGCTACCGCATCGCCCGGAAATCCGTTGCCGGCATCATGGACGAAGCGGATGACAAGATCCTGATGAAACTGATCGACCAGCTGAACCATAACCGGCAACAGAACTGGATCGATATACACAACCTGCGGGTGATCAAATTCGGTAATATCCTTCACATTGACTGCCACATGACCGTACCCTGGTATTTCAACGTGCGCGAAGCGCATGCCGAAGTAGACGTGCTCCGGAAACTCATAGAAAAGCAATTCGGTCCTGCAGTGGAATTTTTTGTGCATGCAGACGATTGCATACCGGATTGCTGCCCCATCTGCATCAAAACGGATTGTGCGGCGCGGCAGCATCCTTTCAGCAGAAAAATAGAATGGACAATGAACAATGTCATTCCGAATAAAAAACACGATTTCACAACAAATTAACCCGCTATGCAAGTCTGGAAACAATATCAGGAAAAAAATAAAGACAGATTTCTGGAAGAACTGCTCGGATTGCTGAGGATCCCATCAGTGAGTGCGGACGAGAACCACAGGGCCGACATGCAAACCTGTGCGGAAGCCGTAAAAAAATCCCTGCTGCAGGCCGGTGCCGGCAAAGCGGAGATCTATAAAACCGAAGGCCATCCGGTTGTTTACGGGGAAAAGATCACGGACCCTGCCAAACCCACGGTATTGGTGTACGGGCATTATGATGTTCAGCCGGCCGACCCGCTGGAACTCTGGAAAAGCGCCCCGTTCGAACCCGATATCCGGGACGGAAAAATCTTTGCCCGCGGATCCGCCGACGACAAAGGACAATTTTTCATGCACATCAAGGCGCTGGAGATCATGCATCAGTCCGGCGAACTGCCATGCAACAACAAATTCATTATTGAGGGTGAAGAAGAAATCGGCTCCCCCAGCCTGGGGGCATTCATCACATCGCATAAGGACCTGCTGAAAGCGGACGTGATCCTGATCAGCGATACCTCCATGATCAGCCTGAACACGCCTTCCATTGATACCGGCGTGCGGGGGCTGGCGTATATCCAGGTGGAAGTAACCGGACCCAACCGGGACCTGCACAGTGGCGTCTACGGAGGAGCCGTAGGCAACCCCATCACCATCCTGGCCCGGATGATTGCGGGTTGTCATGATGAAAACAACCACATCAGCATTCCCGGTTTTTATGATGATGTATTGGAGTCGTCTGCCGCCGACAGAAAAAAAATGGCGCAGGCGCCTTTTAACGAAAAAGAATATATGGCCGACCTTGGCGTGCAGAAACTCTGGGGAGAAAAAGGATATACCACCAATGAACGAACGGGAATAAGACCCACCCTGGAACTGAACGGCATCTGGGGAGGTTATCAGGCAGAAGGCTCCAAAACGGTTTTACCATCCAAAGCCTTTGCTAAAATTTCAGCGCGTCTGATCCCCAACCAGTCGTCCGGAAAAATAACCCAAATGCTGCTGGATTATTTTAAGCGCATCGCGCCGGAATGCGTAACCGTTAACGCCTTCGAACTGCACGGCGGTGAACCCTATCTCACACCGCTGGATTCAAAAGCTTACCTGGCTGCTGAAAAAGCCATTGAAACCACTTTCGGCAAAAAACCGGTGCCCGTGCGCGGTGGCGGAAGCATTCCGATCTGTTCCCTGCTCGAAAAAGAACTCGGCATCAAAATCGTATTCATGGGATTCGGGCTGGACAGCGACAACCTGCATTCCCCCAACGAAAAATTTGATCTCGCCAATTTTTATAAGGGCATGGAGACCATTCCCTATTTTCACCGGTATTTTGCGGACATGATGTAAATAGGGGGAATTTGAAAATATGTAAATATGAAAATGCTTTGACCGCCGTAGCTTTAGCGAAGGTGGGTGCTAATTTAGAGAATTTGAAAATTTAAAAATGAGGAACCGGACAATATACATTCGAACCTGAACTTTGAGACATTTTGATATTTACACATTTATACATTTACACATTATTCTCCTCATGCCAGAAAAAGAAAAGCTGCGGCTCGATAAATACCTCTGGGCCATCCGGCTTTTTAAAACAAGGACCCTGGCCTCAACGGCCTGCGAAAAAGGAAAAATAAAATTCAATTCAGGCCAGGTAAAACCGTCCCGCCACGTAAACGTCGGAGACGAATACGAAGTAAAAACAGAAGCCAAAAGATGGCGCATAAAAGTTACCGGCCTGCTGGATCACCGGGTAGCCCATCCGGAAGCGATCACCTATTACCTGGACATTACGCCATCTGAGGAAATCGAAAGGCTGCAGTTCCAGGCGGCCAGTTTTCATACCGGCAAACGGCTCAGCAAAGTGGGCAGGCCCACCAAAAAACTGCGCAGGGAATGGGAAGATTTCAGCGATGGGGAACCGGAAGCTCCTTAAATCTATCTTTGCACCCATCCCTTTATCATGCGCATAGACATCATCAGTGTATTGCCCGAATTGCTGGAAAGCCCTTTCGCTCATTCCATTTTAAAACGCGCGAAGGAAAAAAAATTACTGGAGATATTTGTCCATCCCCTCCGGCAATGGGCTGTTAACGAATACGGACAGATTGATGATTACCAGTTTGGCGGCGGCGCCGGCATGGTAATGATGTGCGAACCCCTCGCCAATGCCATTGAATTCTTCTGCAAAGAAAGAAAGTATGACGAGATCATTTACATGACGCCGGATGCGGAACTGCTGAATCAATCCATGGCCAACAGCCTTTCCCTGAAAGAAAACCTGCTGATCGTTTCCGGGCATTATAAAGGCATCGATGAACGCATCCGTAAACATTTCATCAGTAAGGAAATTTCCATCGGAGACTATGTACTGAGCGGCGGTGAACTTCCGGCCGCTGTACTGGTGGATGCCATCGGCAGGCTGCTGCCCGGCGTGCTCAACAACGAAACCTCAGCCCTGTTTGATTCTTTCCAGGACAATCTGCTTGCACCGCCGGTGTATACGCGGCCGGCTGAATTCCGTGGCTGGAAAGTACCCGATATCCTGCTCAGCGGGGATCCGGCAAAGATTGCGGATTGGCGACATGAAGAATCCATGAAAAAAACTGAAGAAAGAAGGCCGGGATTGCTAAAGGACTGAAATATTCATCATGATCATTCGCGGACAGCTTATTGATATCCGAAAGAAAAGAATATACCCGGCAGAACTGCGGCTGCACGATAAAAAAATCGCGTCCATCCGGGAACTGCCTGCCGGCGAAACCGTGCCACAGCAATACCTGTGTCCCGGATTTATTGATGCCCACGTTCATATTGAAAGTTCCATGCTCACACCGGCAGAATTTGCCCGGCTCGCCGTGGTTCACGGTACCGTGGCCACGGTAAGCGATCCCCATGAAATTGCCAATGTCTGCGGCATGGAAGGTGTGGATTTCATGATCCGCAACGGCCGCGAAGTACCCTTTCATTTTTTCTTCGGAGCACCCAGCTGTGTTCCCGCTACGCTGTTTGAAACCGCCGGAGCCAGCCTGCCTGCAGAACAGGTAGATGTATTGCTGAGCCGGCCCGAAATCCTCTATCTGAGCGAAATGATGAATTTCCCCGGTGTCTTAAACGGAGACCCGGAAGTGATGGGAAAAATAGCCTCGGCCAGAAAATATCAGAAGCCGGTGGACGGACATGCGCCTGGATTGCGCGGCACCGAGGCAAAGAAATACATTGACGCCGGTATCAGCACCGATCATGAATGCTTTACGGCCGGAGAGGCTCTGGAGAAATTGCAATACGGTATGAAGATCATCATCCGGGAGGGTAGTGCGGCCCGCAACTTTGAGGCCCTGGCCCCGCTGCTGGATGAACACTGGGAAAACATGATGTTCTGCAGCGATGATAAACATGCTGACAGCCTCGCGCAGGGTCATATCAATCAACTTTGTGCCCGTTCCGTGGCCAAAGGAATCGATATATTTAAAGTATTACAGGTGGCCTGCGTAAATCCCGTGAATCATTACAAGCTGAATGTTGGACAGCTCCGCGTTGGAGATGCGGCCGATTTTATTATTCTGAAAGACTTGGAAAAATTTGAAGTGCTCCGGACCTTTATTCACGGAGAATGTGTAGCAGAGAACGGGAAAACGAAAATCCCGTCCCCTGTATTTACCCGCCCCATCAACCACTTTCACTGCGATCCGGTGTCTGCTGACATGCTGACCTGCCCGACAACCACCGCCATTTATCCTGATCCGGTGATAGAAGCCCTGGATGGCCAGCTGATCACCGGAAAATCCACGGACCAGCCGCAATTGCGGGACGGTAAATGGGAAACAGACATTTCCCAGGATATCCTGAAAATCGTGGTGATCAACCGGTATAAAAAGGCGCCCGTTGCCAGGGCCTTCATTAAGAATTTTGGATTGAAAACCGGCGCTATCGCATCTTCCGTTGCGCATGACAGTCATAATATCGTGGCCGTGGGTGTTCAGGATGAGGATATTGCCCATGCGGTAAACCTCGTCATATCGGAAAAAGGCGGAATCAGCGCCGTGGGATTGGGTCGTGAAATGAAACTGGCACTGCCGGTTGCCGGACTGATGACCGCCTCAGACGGATACCAGACGGCAAAGATCTATACGGATCTGGATGCCCTGGCCAAAGAACTGGGATCCGGCCTGCGGGCCCCATTCATGACCCTGTCGTTCATGGCCCTGCTCGTTATTCCCCACCTTAAACTCAGCGACCTGGGCCTGTTTGACGGCGACCGGTTCAGCCTGCTATAGACAAGGGGCTTTACCGGATAAAGCAGGGCTTTTACCGCCTTCCCGGGCCGGATCACCTATATGTCCTTGAACAGCCCGGAATCGCGTCATAGTTTTACCTGAAATTTAAAACAATGGACAATCCGGACGAACATAAAGAACAGGGCGTGATCCCCCCTAAACGCGGCGGCCGGTTCTGGGTTCCGCTGGGCATCATGGCCATCGGGGGTGTTATGCTGGCCAGGCAAATGGGCGCCCAGATCCCCGACTGGTTATTCACCTGGCAATTCCTGCTGATCGGTATCGGGATTCTTTCCGGGCTGGCCTGTGGGTTCCGGGGTGCCGGATGGCTGGTCATGATCCTGGTGGGTAGTTTTTTCCTGGTGGACCAGATGGTACCCGGTGTTTCTTTCCATCAATATTTATGGCCAATCGGGCTGATTGCTATCGGTCTCTTCATGCTGCTGAGGCCAAAAAGAAAGCACTGGGGCGGCCATGACTGTACCAGGCGGCACCAGCGACGGTTTCAGAGAATGCGGGAAAGAAGGGGATTTCCCGGTTTTGATTCCGCCAATTCTAATTTTGAATCAGGCAGTAAAAATTCCTCTTCGGAAGATTTCATTGACATCACCACCGTGTTTGGAGGGATTCATAAAAATGTGGTATCCAAAGATTTTAAAGGCGGGGACATCACCGTATTCATGGGCGGAACCGAAATCAATCTGAGCCAGGCGGATATTCAGGGAACAGCCAGGCTCGATATCACGCAGGTAATGGGTGGAACCAAACTGATTGTTCCCCCCCATTGGGAGATCCGCTCCCAGCTCACTTCTGTTTTCGGAAACGTGGAAGACAAAAGACAGCAGGTGGGCACATCCAATCCTGATAAACTGCTCATCCTCGACGGAAGTTCCGTATTCGGTGGCATTGAAATAAGAAACTACTAGACCAAAACA
>DASRLM010000349.1:0-5250 GCA_035648455.1 Puia sp.
CTGCCTTATAAGGTAAAAGACCTGAGTCTGGCTCCATGGGGTCGCAAGGAAATCCGGCTGGCGGAAGCCGAAATGCCGGGTCTGATGTCCATCCGGGCAGAATTCGGAAAACAAAAACCATTGAAAGGAGCCCGGATTGCAGGATGCCTCCACATGACGATCCAGACGGCCGTGCTGATTGAAACCTTAATTGAACTGGGTGCGGAGGTCCGCTGGAGCTCCTGCAATATTTTCTCTACCCAGGATCATGCGGCCGCTGCCATAGCGGCAACGGGTGTGGGTGTTTTTGCCTGGAAGGGGCAATCCCTTGAAGAGGCCGACTGGTGCATTGAGCAGACCTTGTTTTTCGGGAGTACGGACCGGCCACTCAATATGATCCTGGATGATGGCGGCGATCTGACGAATATGGTGCTGGATACTTATCCCGAGCTGGTTCAACACCTGAAAGGGATTTCCGAAGAAACTACCACTGGTGTTCACCGTTTATATGAAAGAATGGCTAAAGGATCGCTGCCGGTTCCTGCCATAAACGTGAATGATTCGGTGACCAAATCCAAATTCGACAATAAATACGGATGCAAGGAAAGCCTTGTGGATGCGATCCGCCGGGCCACAGATGTGATGCTGGCCGGTAAAGTGGCCGTAGTGGGTGGTTACGGTGATGTGGGTAAAGGTTCCGCCCAATCCCTGCACGGAGCAGGCTGTCGGGTAATTGTCACTGAGATCGATCCGATCTGTGCCCTGCAGGCCGCGATGGATGGTTTTGAGGTAAAGAAAATGGCAGATGCCGTTAAGGAAGCGGATATTGTGGTTACTGCTTCCGGATGCCGGGACCTGATTACGGAAAAACATTTCCGGTCGCTCAAAGACAAGGCCATTGTCTGCAACATCGGTCATTTTGATATCGAGATCGATATGGCCTGGCTTAATAAAAATTACGGCCACACAAAGGATACCATCAAGCCCCAGGTTGACCTCTATACCATCGAAGGAAAAGATGTGATCATCCTGGCCGAGGGACGTTTGGTGAACCTGGGTTGCGCCACCGGTCACCCCAGTTTTGTGATGAGCAATTCATTCAGCAACCAGACCCTGGCGCAGATTGAATTGTGGCAGAACAACAATAAATATGAGAACAAGGTATACGTGCTGCCAAAACACCTGGATGAAAAAGTAGCCCGTCTGCATCTTGCAAAAATCGGTGTTGAACTGGATGAACTGACCATAGCGCAGAGCGAGTATCTCGGAATTCCGAAATCAGGTCCTTTCAAAGCGGATCATTACAGATACTGATAAAATAGCCATTAACCGGCATTAAAAAGCCACGCAGGTAAACCAATTCCTGCGTGGCTTTTTCCGGCCATCAGTACCCCCAATTTTTCATGATCCGGAAATCCTGCTTTGAACTGTCCAGGGGTGTTAAACCCTGATAAGATTCCTGTTCGATGATGAAATAACGGGTTCCACCGGATTTCCGGCCAAGGTCGCAGATCTGCCGGGTTCCGACAATACCCTTACCCAGGATCGTGCTTTCGTATTTCTCTTCTTTGTTTGTGGAGGCGATTTCGTCTTTCACGTGCATGAGTTCAAAACGGCCCGGGTATTTTTTGGCGATATCAATGGCTTTCACGCCACCATTATATAAGTTTCCCATGTCCAGCTGCTGGGCAACCAGGGATGGGTCAGTATATTCCATGATCAGGTCATACAGCACTTTACCATCCAGTTTGGTGTCGAATTCAAAATCATGGTTGTGATAGCCGAACTTCATGCCTGATTTGCGGCAGAGTTCCCCTGATTTATTGAAAACGTCCATATAGGCTTTGAAATCGCTCATGTTTTTGCGAAGGCTTTCATCCAGCCAGGGGGAAACCAGAAATTGCTGACCCGCAGTTGCCGCATCTTCCACCGTGTGTTTCCAGTTATCAGAAAAATCTTTTCTGACATAATCATAGTCGGCCGGCGTCATCACCACATGGCCGCTGGGCATTTTGAGGTGATACCCCTCCAGCAATTTTTTAAACTCAGCCGGTGCGTACCCATAAAATTTGCGGTTGTGGTAGTTGGCATGCTCTACATACCGGTAACCCATATCCGATAATTGTTTTAGTGTTCCGGAAGGATCTTTTTCCATATCGTCGCGCACGGTATACAATTGGATTCCCATGTAAATGCCGGAATAGGTAGCGGCAAACAGCTTATGGGATCCGATCGCTGCGGCAGCAATGGATAAGCCTCCTGCCTTCAGGAAGTTTCTGCGGGTGGTAGTCATGACAAATTTGTTTGGTGAAAGATCTTTTAAAGTTATCGGATTCGGCCGTGTTTGGGAAAAACATTTTCTGCCGAAAAGAGGATCCTAATCAGCATCCTGTTCCAGACGGGTTTCATTTTTGAAAGTAAAATTTTTCTGGGCCAGGTAACTAAACACGACCACGATGCCGGTGGTGATGATCTTGCCAACCGTGGGATAAATGTGAAATTTCTCCACGAACAAACGGATAAACATATAGTTCAGCAGGATGCAGATCACCACGAGCAGGAAATACCGGAAAAGCTGTACCCTGCCGTGCAGGCTGGATCCGGGGAACACCACAAAGCGATTCAGCAGGAATCCGGTGGGAAAACTCACGAGGAAAGACATCATGAAGGCGGCAACATAAGGTTTGAAAGCCAAAAAACCCACATGTAAAACCTGTTTATGCAGGATATAATTGTAACTGATGAAAAAAATGAAAATATCCAGCAGGGTATTCGTGCCACCGCAGGCCGCATACCGGAAGGTCTGTATGGGCATCAGCTTTCTGAACGGCGGGTAAAAGAAATCAATAAAAGAAATGATCTGCTTTTTTGGCATATAATCCTGAAATTCCCGCGCGAAGGTAATATAAAGGGCCTTAAATAGTATACCCAACAAATCCTACTTTTGCGTCAATAAATTTATGAAGGAGATTGTTCAGCGGATCAAAGAATCCGTTCAGGTTATCCTGGATCAGAAATACGGGTACAAGACGGAGGTTAGTGACATCCTGGTGAATGAAACCAAACCCGAATTTTCCGGTAATTACACCGTGGTGCTGTTTTCGATAGTTAAAAAACTGAAGTCGGATCCTGATACCCTGGGCAGGGCATTGGGAGAATCCCTGCTGGAAACCCAACCTGACTTATTTTCAGGTTTTAATGTGATCAAGGGATTTTTGAACCTGGAGATCCGGGATGGGATTTTATTGGTTTTCCTGGAGGATCAGCATAAAAACCCCACCTATGGGATCAAACAGGCCAATGGGCGTCGCGTAATGGTGGAATACTCCTCTCCCAACACCAATAAACCTTTACATCTTGGTCATCTCCGGAATAATTTCCTGGGATGGAGCGTTGCCGCTTTATACAGGGCCAATGGATATGATATCATAAAAACCTGTATTGCGAACGACCGCGGCATTCACATCTGCAAAAGCATGCTTGCCTGGAAACGCTATGCCCATGGCGCCACTCCGGAAAGCACCGGAATAAAGGGGGATCATTTTGTGGGTGATTATTATGTGCTGTTCGGCACAGAATTAAAGAAGGAGGTCGTGGACCTCATGGCCTCGGGCCTGACGAAGGATCAGGCTGAAAAAGAGGCGCCCCTGATGAAAGCGGCCCAGCAAATGCTGGTTGAATGGGAAGCCGGTGATCCGGAAACAATCGCCTTGTGGAAGCGCATGAACAGTTGGGTGTATGCCGGTTTCGACATTACGTACCGGCGTATTGGTAGTGATTTTGACAGGGTTTATTATGAAAGCGAGACTTACCTGCTGGGAAAAGATCTGGTGGAAGAAGGCCTTCTGAAACAGGTATTTTATCAAAAGGAAGACGGCAGTGTGTGGATTGATCTCCGGAACGATGGCCTGGACGAAAAGATCGTTCAGCGGAGTGATGGAACGGCCTTGTACATGACACAGGATATTGGTCTCGCCGTACGCAAATTCGAGGAATATCACATGGACCAGAGCATCTATGTGGTTGCCGATGAACAGAATTATCATTTCAGGGTGCTGAAGCTTATTTGTCAGAAACTGCAACTCCCTTCAGCTGAAGGTATTTTTCATTTATCCTACGGGCTGGTGGAGCTTCCTTCCGGCAGAATGAAAACGCGGGAAGGCACGGTGGTGGACGCAGATGACATCCTCGATGAAATGAATAACATTGCGGCGCGACATACCAGCGAATTGGGCAAAGTGGATGATTTCAATCCGGAAGAACGAACGGAATTATATGATACCATCGGACTTGGTGCATTGAAATTTTTTCTTTTGCGTGTAGATCCCAAAAAGCGCATGATCTTTAATCCGGACGAGTCGATCGATTTTCACGGATTCACCGGCCCTTTTGTTCAGTATACACATGCGCGCATAAAATCCATCCTGAGAAAAGAAAGAATGGGCGAACCTGCTGCCGGGGCGGCTTCCCCCCTGCTGCCGCTGGAGAAAGAAGTGATCATCAGTCTGGAAAAATATACCGCTTTACTGGAGACCGCCTGCCAGGAAATGAATCCTTCCCTGGTGGCAAATTTTGCTTTCAGCCTGGCAAAAATCTTTAACTCCTTTTATGTTGAGCATTCCGTGGGCCGCGCAGAAACGGAAGAAAAAAAACAGTTGCGCCTTCGCATTTGCCTGCTTACGGCCAACGTATTGAAATCGGCGATGGGGATATTGGGCATCCGGGTGCCTGAAAGGATGTGATCATTTTTTTCAGCCGGAGAATTATTTTGACGGTTACCATGGACTCAAATAAAAAAAAACTGGTCGTTCTCACCGGAGCGGGCATCAGTGCCGAAAGCGGATTAAGAACATTCCGTGACAGTGACGGATTGTGGGAAGGATACGAAATAACCCGGGTGGCAACCCCGGGGGCCTGGAAGAATGATCCTGGCCTGGTACTCAATTTTTACAATATGCGCCGCCTCGATGTAGTGGAAGCGGCGCCTAATGCCGCTCATCTTGGTCTTGCCCGGCTGGAAGATCAATTTGACGTGCACATCATTACCCAGAATATCGACGACCTGCATGAGAGAGCCGGTTCTTCCACGGTCTTGCACCTGCATGGCGAGATTTTTAAAATGCGGAGTGAATTGAATGAGCGCCTGGTTTATGAAATCAGGAAGGATATGCAGTTGGGCGACAAGGCATCTGATGGCGCGCAACTGCGCCCGCACATTGTTTGGTTTGAAGAGGCCGTGCCGATGATTGAGCCGGCGGCTAAGCTCGTGGC
>DASRLM010000350.1:0-4932 GCA_035648455.1 Puia sp.
CTGTGTTCCGAATTTTGTTCCGGCCAGGTACAATACGTTCTTCACTTCCGGCAGGGATTGCAACTGTTCGTCATTCAGCAGATCAATACTGATGGTTTCAATGCCCTCCCGGTTTAGCGCTTCTGACAATCCCGGTTCAGAGAAACGGGAAACACCAATGATTCTTTTTCTTATTCCGCCCCTGTCCACTGCCTGTTTTGCGGCGCGTGCCATACCCGGCCCCATTTTTCCACCTGCCCCCAGGATCATAATATCACCCTCTATCCGGGCCATGTCGGATATCAGATCCGCGGATGGCATTAGTAATTTCCGGTATTGCGCTACTGTTTCTTCCATATTTTTTAGAGCTTTTTGAACGCATTCAATAAAAGGACCCTCCAAAGAAATCACTTTTTCTGATCCGCATCGCTTCTGTAAGGGATTAAAAATTATTTTTACCAGGGGCCTGTCCGGAAACCACAGGGGTATCAGAAAAAATAAAGAATAGGAAGCGAATATAAAAAATAAATTTCTTTTCGTTTCATTTAGAATTAAAAATATACATTTCCTTTCTATTTAATGAAATAGTGATATTTTTGTTGTGATCCCGAACAATCGGCTATTTCAATAACCAGGCAGATGAAAAATATGAATCACCGGTATGATATCCTGATTTCCGGTTTGTTGTTTCTATCGTTTTCCGGCTTTGCACAAAAAACGGACAGCCATACACTGCCGGCAATCAATACCCAAACCTTTTCACCATACACTGAACTGATTCCGGGAACCAGGATTCATTTTGACATGGTTCCCGTTCCTGCAGGAGAGTTCAGCATGGGCAGTCCGGAATCGGAAAAGGGCCACCAGGCGGATGAGGCCCCCGTGCACAAGGTTAAGATAGACGCTTTTTGGATGGGTAAAAATGAAATCACCTGGGACGAGTACGACCTATTTGTTTATCCAGACCAGGGGGTCGACGGACTGACGGGACCAACCGCACCTTTTGTGGACATGAGTTTTGGCATGGGGAAAGCGGGATATCCGGCGGTAAACATGACCCAGTATGCCGCTTTAAGTTATTGCAGATGGCTGACGGCCAAAACAGGCCATTTCTACAGGTTGCCCACCGAAGCAGAATGGGAATATGCCTGCCGCGCAGGATCCGTTACTGCCTATTCTTTTGGGGATGAACCGTCATTACTGAATGATTACGCCTGGTACAGCAAAAACAGCCAGGAGAAATATCATAAGGTCGGCACTAAAAAGCAGAATAACTGGGGGCTGTATGATATGCACGGAAATGTTGCCGAATGGACCCTGGACCAGTATGTTCCTGATTATTATGATTCATTTAAAAATAAAACGGCACTGGATCCCTGGGCGGTTCCGGTAACCTTATATCCCGTTTCCGTGCGTGGCGGCTCCTGGGATGATGATCCCGGGGATCTGCGGTCAGCAGCGCGGCGCGGATCAAGCGCGAAGTGGAAAGAACGTGATCCCCAGATACCCCGGAGCATCTGGTGGAACACAGATGCTCCCTTTCTGGGGTTCCGGATTGTACGTCCGGTAAAACAACCTTCGCCAGAAGAGATGAAGAAATATTTTGCGAAACCTTTGGATGACTTGTGAACGGTAAACCTCAACCTGGATATATGCATGATAAAAAACAAATTCCCCCATCTGCGGGCCGGCGTGATTTTATAAAAAATTCTACGGCCGTTATCGGCGGATCCCTGCTGGCGGCCGCGATCCCGCTGCATCTCAGCGCTCATGGCGGCAGCAGGGACAACCTGAACATTGCCCTGATCGGTTGTGGCGGCCGGGGATCGGGTGCGGTGGTGAATGCATTGAGTACAAAAGGCAATGTGTCCCTGATTGCGATGGCCGATGTTTTCCGGGACAAACTCGATGAAGCGTATAATAACTTGTCCAAAATAAACCGGATCAAAGATCTGATCCATGTTCCCGAACAAAATAAGTTCACCGGATTTGATGCATACGAAAAAGTACTGGCGCTTAAAGATGTGGATCTGGTGTTGCTGGTTACGCCGCCTGCATTCCGGCCCATCCATTTTGAGGCTGCGGTTCAGGCCGGGAAACATGTGTTCATGGAAAAGCCTCTGGCCTGCGATGCACCGGGTATAAGGAAAATACTGGCCACGGGCGAACTGGCCGGCAAAAAAAATATAAAAGTGGTTGTCGGCTTACAAAACCGATATGACCCGGGTTATATTGACATGGTCAGGCAACTGAAGGAAGGCGTGATCGGAGATATCGTGTCTGCCTCGGATTATTATCTGATCGGTCCTATTCATGGAGTAGAGCGGTCCGCCGGACAAACGGAAATGGAATACCAGATGCGCAACTGGCGTTATTTTAACTGGCTGTGGGCAGGATCGCCAGCCGGCTTGCAAATTCACAACACCGATGTTGTGAATTGGGTGAAAGGTTCTTATCCCGTGCGTGCCCAGGGAATTGGGGGACGATCTTCCTTAAGCGGACCGAACGACGGCGATATATTTGATCATTTCTTTATTGAATATGAATATGCGGATGGCACCAAACTGAACAGCCAGATCCGCAGCATTGCCGGAACCTGGAACAAAGGAGGATCCTTTTTTCAGGGTAGCAAGGGTACGGCGGGTTTACAAGAAGGAATCCGGGATAATAAAGGCGGCATCATCTGGAGAAATAAAAACAAGGATTCAGAAGGAGCGTATCAGATAGAACACGATCAGTTGTTTGCCGCCATCCGCAACAATACGCCCATTAATGATACAGAATGGGCCGCCATGAGCACCATGACCACGATACTTGGACGAATGGCGGCGCACTCCGGCAAAATGGTGGAATGGGATGATGCTTTTCAATCCGAATACAGTGCGCTGCCTGCAAAATTTGCCTGGAATGCCGATCCCCCGGTGATGCCGGATCAAAATGGGAACTATGCCGTACCCATGCCGGGGAAATCAATTATTTTTTAACCAACATGATCTACAATAGAAATAATGCCCTTGCCGGGATGATGCTGATGGTTGCGACCATGTCCATTTCATTTATGCCGGATCATTCTCCTGCAGAAAGTGATCAAACGCGGTGGAACGACCTTGATTTAACCAGCTGGATTAATGTTCCGGGTGCTGCCGGCAATTGGACGGTAAGCAAGAACAGTCTTGTTTGTGCCGGAAATCCGCTGGGCTATTTGCGTTCCGACAGACCCTATGAGAATTTTATACTCGATGTGGAATGCCAAGGTGCGGCGGATTCCGTGGAAATTTTGGCCTACGCGGATGCATTGCCCGCAGCCGGGCAGCCTTTACCGAGGGCCGTCGAATGCAGTTTGTCCGGTCAGGAAGAACAGGTGCGCATAACCGCCCTGAATGGATCAAAAATCACATCCCTTCCATTCGTACATAAAAAAACAAATCATGCACCGGGCGAAAATAAATGGAATCATTTCACCATAAAAAGTCTCTCGGGAGGAATTACAATTTCCCGGAATGGCCGGGTGCTGACGAATGAAGTGAAATGCAGCCTGCGAAAAGGATATATTGGTTTTGTATCCGGCGGTTATAAAATGGAATTCCGGAACATCCGCATCAGGGAACTGCCCTCCACGCAGCCTGCTGTTCGGGAAATAGCGGAAGCGGATGCCGGATTCAGACCGCTCTACGATGGAAAAGATTTAAATAACTGGAACCTCAGGTCAGGTGATGCGGGCCACTGGACTGCACAGGATTGGCTGATTAACTACGACGGAAAGAGTGCGGAAAAAGACAAGTGCCTCTGGAGTAAAAAAGAATATGCGGATTTCGTGCTAATCGCTGATGTGAGACTGACCAGGAAGCCCGAAATGGCGCTGAGCCCAGTTGTATTGCCCAACGGCGACTACGTCCTGAACCCAGACAGCAGCCAAAAACAAGTGGAAGTTCTTTATGCAGGGGATACCGGGATTTATTTGAGGGGAAACTCTAAAAGCCAGGTCAATATCGGATACCGTTTTATCGGTTCAGGAGAAATTTACGGATACCGGGTTGATAAAAGCCTTTCTCCGGAAGTGCGTGCCGGCGTTACGCCAAAGGTAAAAGCAGACAGCCCGCCAGGGGAATGGAACCGGTTCATCATAACCATGCAGGGAGAAAGGGTAACGGTTGTGCTGAATAATATTACGGTGATCCGGGATGCCCTGCTTCCCGGTGTTCCCGCAAGCGGCAGGCTTGCCCTCCAGGATGATCATGCCGATAATAATACTTTTCAATTCGCCAACCTGTTCATTAAAGAACTGGCACCCTAGGATCAACGAAGAATAAATTAAAAAACATCAGCTGTATTGCAGGATCCGCCATCGGGCACCCGCGATACAACTGATGTTCATTAACCAGGAAATTATTAATTATTCCGGGGGAAACATACCTTCTTTGGGATGGGTAAACGGCACACCGGGTTTCTGGTCCCACCATACCTTACTCATGTAAATATCACCAGTCCCATAACGGCTGGCAGCATCTTTTACATTGGCTTCATTCTTGGCATATTCGTCGAGCGGATAAGTAAGTCTTCTGGGAATATTACCATTCGTAACACCCTTATCGCTCCCGGTCCATACGATCGGATAACCCGTTCTCCTGAACTCCGTCCATCCTTCGTTGCTTTGATAGTAAATGGCCAGCCATTTCTGGACGGCGATCTGTCCTGATTTTTCTTCATCCGTGCCGCTCAGCATACCGGATGCGGATGCCTGGTACGTGCTGATGTCGGACGGCGCAACGGCATATTGCTCCATGGAGGCCTGAATGCCCTGGGTAAACATGGATTGGGCATCTTCGGATGAAAGTCCTGCCAATGCAGCCTCCGCACGTAAAAAATAAACTTCCGCGGCATTCATGACGATGATCGAAATCACGGGCTGCATAAAAGAAGCCGGCAGGCTGGCTGTGGACGTTACGGTATACC
>DASRLM010000351.1:0-2522 GCA_035648455.1 Puia sp.
ATCCTGGAGTTCATGTCGATTCACCATTATCAGGCTGAAATAATTATGCTGGGCATCCCGGATAAAGTGGTGGAACACGGAACTCCCAAACAACTGCAGCACGAGTGCGGGTTTGATGCGGAATCGATTTATGCAACCGCGAAAGCGTTATACGAAAAGAAAGGGTTGACGGTTGACCATTGACGTGCCCCACTGTCCATTGTCAATTGTCCATTGTCAATTGTCCATTTCCTTCGCCCTCCGGATTATATTCCAATATAAAATTATTCCTTCCCTCCCCGATGAGGATATTCATATACCGCTGTTGGATGAGTTCCAGTATGGAAAGAAACAGGAAGATGGCCTGGATCCTGTCCTGGCAGTCGCCGATGATTTTCTCAAAAGGCACCGTCAGTTCCCTTTTTACCAGGTCAATCATGTTTGACCGGCTTTCTTCCATCGTGTAGTTGTATTGGACAACAGTATGACTGGGACGATTACTCCGGTCCTGCATCCGCTGCATTATTTTTTCAAAGGTTTTCATCAGCTTAAAAAGGCTGATGGACTGGATCTCTGTTCCTTCCCCGGACTCTTCTCCGATCTGCACCAGTTCCTTGTAGAGATTTCCTCTTTTGATCATCTGCATCCGGGACTCCTCCATCTCCGCCATCTGCGCGGCGGCTTCCTTAAACCTTTTGTATTCTAAAACCTTGTTCACCAGTTCCTGGCGCGGATCTATTTCATTGCCCTGTTCATCCAGCTCTTTACGGGGTAGCAGCATCCTGGCCTTAATGCGCATCAGGGTGGAAACAAAAAGAATGAACTCGCTGCTCAGCTCAATATTCAGGGTTTCCCCGGAATGGATAAAATCCAGGAAATCTTTGATCAGCCGGTGAATGGGAATATTGTATATATCCAGTTCATCCCTTTCAATAAAAAAAAGTAAGAGGTCAAACGGGCCCTCAAACTGCGACAACTTAATCTGATAGGATGCGGCATGCTGCATGTTACAAGAATACAGAAAAAACAGGTCTCCGGAAAGGGAGGTTGTGAACATTTATTTCACCAGCCTGATGAATTTTGTTTACGGATGACGGTTGACCGTCTTTTATTGCGAATCCGCACATGAAGTCCGTCAACCGTCATCCGTCAACCGTCAACAAAGCCATTCCTGGTATTAAAAAATTAAAGCTTAATAGCAATTCCTATCCCCAGCAATTCCTGCAACTGCAACGCAGCGCCACCGGTGGTGCCATCGCTTTTTACCTGCTTCACATCATTGTCGTAGATCAGGTTGAGAGAAAAGGTCATTGAAAAGATGCTGCTGATCTTTACGGCGAGCAAGTTGGTCATGGAAATGTCCACATCCTGGGGACGGTGACCATAGTTGGAGAAAAAGTCCACCCTGCCGGTAAAAACAGCAGCGGTACCGAGTTCTTTCATATAAGAGATGGTGGCATAAGCCCCTATTTCCACCTTGGAATTTTTTCCCGAATCCACGCCGAATGCACCTACACTGGCCAGGGAATCATTCCGCACAATGATCCAGCGGGCTGTTGCCGGGGAAACAAATACAGAAAAATTATCGTTGGGTTTATAGTTTATGCCGGGCGATAAAAGAATATATCCGGGAGAGAAAAAGTCTGAGGTCAATACCCTTTCCTTCCCCGTCGGATAGGCATATCCCTTGGCAAACTGTGATTTTACGTTCAGCAATCCGCCGATGTACCAGCTTTTGGCCACTTCATAACCATATTTGGAAAGAATGTCGATGCGGTCATCCGATTTCCGGCTGCCCAGGCTGGTGGTTTTCACGTAGCCATAGGCCAGATCAATGGTGTTATCCCAGGAATTTTTTCCTTTCTTGTAAAAAGCATAGGCATTGAAGAAAGTGCTCAGGGCCATTGAGGATTTCTCGCCACCCGCGGCCCAGTTGCTTTGCGAACCCTGGTTCAAATTCAGGCTAAACAAAGCGCCCTTCTTCCATACTTTCGGAATGGTATCGTTGGGATCTTTCTGAATACTCCTGGATGCCTCTTGTTTCAGTTCCTGGACCGTTTTATCCTGGGCAAAGCTGACAACTGCACATAACATGGCCGCGAAACAGATTACAATCTTTTTCATACTTTAATAATTATTCAATAATAAAATGTTCAGGATCTTCTACGTCCGGGTTTTTGGGTTTTGACAGAAAACATTCAATAGCAGGGGCGGGGAATTTATTTTTTCAGTTCATCCCTGATTTCCATGAGCAGTATATCGGTGCTGGAAGGACCGGTTGCCGCTGGTACTTTTTTCTTTTCAATACTTTTCATGGCTTTGACTATGAGGAATAAAATAAAGGCAATGATCGCAAACTTGATAACGGCCGAGAGGAATTTGCCATATTTGACGGCGCCCCACGAAAGCTGATCCAGGTTTTGTGCGTTGGCCGCTTTTAATGCAGGTGCTAATAAAAGTGGTGTAATCACATCATCTACCAGAGAAGAAACAATTGTTCCGAATGCTGCACCGATAATCACCGCTACAGCAAGGTCTACTAC
>DASRLM010000352.1:0-2399 GCA_035648455.1 Puia sp.
AATAACCATCAGATCACGGTAATGAATGCCTTGTCGGTAAACAATCAGGAGATACAGCCCGGTGTGGATTATACGTATAATTACAATTATGCATCCGGAACGCCCAAAGGACTTCCGCTTTTCGGTACGGACGTCGTGGTCACCATCCGCGGCACAGGAGAAAACGATACCATCAGCAAATCGGTTTACCTCCCCAAACAACTCCTGCGGTTGATTTCTGATTATCCCGATACGGTTCATCTGAACAGGGGCATTCCACTCAGCTGGACACCCGACGAAGAGAATACCTGGGGGAATGTAGTAGTTCAGCTTTTTTATTACAAGGACCTCAGCCTGAAAGCAGATTCAACGCTTCCACAAAAAATAAATACGGTCAGCATTACCGTGCCGGATAACGGCAGTTATTTTTTAACGCCATCGGATCTCGCCGCATTTCCGGCAAAAGCGGTAATGGGCATTACCATTGCGCGGGGCACGCAGAATGAAGCCATTCTTCCCCTTTCCCGGAAACGGATCTATTATTTTTCCAGCGCCTCCGTGAGTACAACGCCTTTGCCGGTTAGTCGCTAGTCCGGTTATTGTTTTTTCCATGCCCAGGTCCACATGGTTTTCCAGCCCGGCTTCTTTCCGTACATGAGTATTCCGGTCCGGTAGATTTTTCCCGCCATCCAGGTCGTAAATAAAAATCCGGCTGCCAGCAGGGCCATGGACAGCAATAACTGCCAGTAGGGAACGCTTCCGGGAACACCATAGGGAATCCTGGCCATCATCACGATCGGGGAGCTGAAGGGGATGATGCTGGCCCATACCGCGAGGGAGCCGCCGGGATCCTGCGCCGCGATACTCATGATGATGAAGGAAAATATAATGGGCATGCTGATGGGTAACAATAAGGATTGTGCTTCCTGCGGATCTTCATTCACCACGCTGCCAACGGCAGCAAAAAGGGAAGCGTAAAAAAAGTATCCGCCCAGGAAATAATAGGTGAAGCATCCGATGATGAGTAACCAGTTGGCGGTGGCGATGGATTGTTTCACCTCAAAGATCTGTCGCGCCGCTTCGCTGGTCTGCATGACCGAAGCATTCGTCATAACACTGCCCTGCTGGAGGTGATTGACCTCGGTCATCAATTCGTGCGGAATAAAGGCCTGGGCAACGCCGGCCAGCACAACGATCAGTCCGATCCACAACAGGAACTGGGTAAGCCCGACGGCGCCGATGCCGATGATCTTGCCCAGCATCAGTGGAAAGGGTTTCACCGAACTCACAATCACTTCGGCAACACGGCTGGTTTTTTCTTCCATGACACCGCGCATCACGGCGGCTCCATATATAAAGGTGAGCAGGTAAATCAGGAACCCACAGGCGTAACCAATACCGTAGGAAAGCCCCTGGCTGGATGCCTTTGAATTCTTCCCTTCATCGGAATAGGTTTTCAGCTCGGCAATATCTGAAGCGGAGCGGATGGAATCCAGGCGGGTGCGACTGATGTTTGTTTTGCTGTAGATCAGGTGATCCGTAATGGCGGAAGAGATCCTTTTTTCCAGGTCGCTGATATCGGAGATCCCCATTTGCTTTTTATACTTCAGCCGGTAAACTGTTTTCTGATCTTCTTTCAGCACAGGAATGATGAGCACCGCCGTGCAATTTTTTGAAGGGTAATTCAGGCTGTCGACACCCGCACTGAAATCAAAACGGATGCTGGCATCGCTTTTGAGATAATCCTTAAAATAGCCATTCTGATCCAATACGGCAATGCGGTGTGTGGTTTTGCCTTTCAATGAAAGGGCTACGGTTCCGGAGATGAGCAGCACAATCATGATGGGCATCAAAAAAGTGGATAGCAGAAAGGTTTTATTTCTGACCCGGGTCATATATTCCCGGCGTATGATCAGGCCAATTTTTTTCATGCCTTTAGGATTGAATGTTTTGAAACTGACGGGAAACGGAAGTTCCTTCCACCAGCCTGATGAAAATATCATTCAGGGAGGGCAGAAGTTCCCTGAAGTCGGTGATATCACTTTTCCGGCTGATGAAATATTCCAGCACTTCATTGGGCGTATGCCCTTCCCGGATGCGCAGGGTGATGCTGTCTTCTTTTTTTAACAGCAGGTCATACAGGTTGGAAGGAATATCTTCAGGAAGCGGATGCGCAGTTAAGCGAAACAGATTTTCCTTGAATTCCTGTTTCACTTTGCCCACGGAGCCGTCCAGGATCTTCTGCCCTTTATTGATCAGGATGATGTGGCTGCAGATTTCTTCTACCTGCTCCATGCGATGGGTGCTGAAAATAACGGACGAACCGTTTTCCGCCAGCCTGAAGATCTCATCCTTAATCAGGTTGGCATTCACGGGATCCAGACCACTGAAGGGTTCATCGAGGATGATCAGTTCGGGTT
>DASRLM010000353.1:0-5559 GCA_035648455.1 Puia sp.
ATTCACAATGAATTTTCCATCGAGCTTAGCCACGCGCACTTCGCTGATGATTTCCTTGATGGGAATATCGGATATGGCGAGTGCCGAGGAAGCGGCCAGTCCGGCCAGCGAATCCGGCATGATTTCCGAATCACTGGAAATCAGGGTTACCAGCACCTGCACATCGCAGAAATAATCTTCAGGAAACAGCGGACGAAGAGCCCTGTCGATCATCCGGCTGGTCAGCACCTCATAATCATTCAGCCGGGCCTCCCTTTTAAAGAAAGATCCGGGTATCCTGCCTGCGGAAGCGAACTTTTCCTGGTAGTCCACGGAAAGCGGAAAAAATTCCTGACCCTCGCGTGGTTCTTTATTGGCCACCACGGTAGCCAGGATAATGCAATTCCCCTGACGCAGGGTAACGGCACCATCCGCCTGACGGGCAAGTTTACCGGTTTCTATGGTAATGGGCTGACCTTCACCGGTAGTAAAGGTTACACTGATTGGCTGTGATAACATGGTGATGCTTTTGTTTGGATGGATCCGGATTGGCGAAGCGGCGGGTCCATGGAACGTTTAACAAACGGTGAACGATGCGAACCTTTGAAAAAATGATTCCCGACTGTCAGACGTCGGGAATTCATTTTTACTTAAAGTATTTATTTTCTGAGGCCGATCTTCTCGATCAACTCGCGGTAGCTTTGCAGGTTATTGTTTTTCAGGTAGGTCAACAGGCGTTTTCTCTTGCCGACAAGCTGCATCAACCCCCGATTCGTGGAAAAGTCTTTTTTATTGGCCTGAAGGTGCTCGGAAATGCGATTGATCCGCTCCGTCACCAAAGCCACCTGCGCTTCAATGGACCCGGTATTTGTTGCACTGGTTCCGAACTTTGTGAAGAATTCTGCTGTTTTTTCTTTAGTCAAATAAGGCATCTAATTTTTTTTAAGGCATCCAGATAATATTCTGCTAATTTCGGCGCGAAGGTATAAAATTATTTGAGAATTATGACGTTTTCACTTTGAAAATCCCGGGTGCGGCGAAACCCGGACCTTCATTATCCCCATGTACCAATACCCGCTTCAAAAAAAGCTGATCGTCGTTACCGTTATTTCGGACCTGGTAACAGATTACCGGGTTCACCGGGTTTGCCAGACGCTGCACGATGGAGGCTACCGGGTGCTGTTGGCCGGCTCCCGCCGGAAGTCCAGTCTGGCTATTAAAGAGCGTGATTATCAGACACATAGAATTAAATTGATTTTTGGCAGAACGGTTTTATTCTATGCCGAATTCAACATCCGCCTGTTTTGCTGGCTGCTGTTCCAAAAAGCCGACATATATCTGGGGAACGACCTGGACGTAATGCCGGCCACCCGCCTGGCCTCCTGGCTCTTTAATAAGCCCCTGGTTTATGACAGTCATGAATACTTCCTCGGAATGGCCGGAATGGACCGTAAACCCCTCCGGAGGCGTTTCTGGAAGGCCATAGAAAAAATGATCCTTCCCAGGCTGAAATACGCTTATACGGTATGCGATTCCGTCCGGAACCTGTACCGCCGGGATTACAATAAAAAGCTTTTGGTAGTCAGAAACCTGCCCTATCGGGATAATTACCGGCAGGAACTGACAGCGGAAGAAAAAGCCTGGATCGCCGGCATTGACCAGCAAATCCCGGTAAATAAAAAGATTCTCCTGCTTCAGGGGGCCGGATTGAATGCCCAGCGCGGAGCAGAAGAATTGCTGTGTTCCATGCTTTTTCTGGATGGGGACCGGTTTCATCTCCTGATCATTGGGGGCGGCGAAATTTATTCCAGACTGGAAATGATGGTAAAGGAAAATAACCTGCAGGAAAAAATAACCCTTCTCCCAAAAATTCCATTTGCCGTGCTGGATCATTTTACCCGGCAGGCACATCTCGGATTTTCCATTGATAAACCCTCGGTGATCAACCACCGGTACAGCCTGCCCAATAAATTATTCGAATATCTGCATGCGGGTGTTCCCGTGCTGGCCAGCAGGCTGGTAGAGCAGGAAAGGATCATCAATCATTACCAGGTTGGAACATTTATCGAGAATCATCATCCGGAGCACATCGCAGCCAGCATCACCGCTATTTTCGACAACCAGGACCAGTGGGCGCAATGGAAAGAAAATACCAGGAAGGTGAAGGATGAACTGAATTGGGAGAATGAAAGTAAAATAATCATTGAGATTTTTAAACAAGTGGAAAGGGATTCGGTTACTTAATAAGTAACAGCGCCAGATTCGCAACCGTGCCGGAAAAAAATCTTCATATTGTTTGCCATGATGTTCCTTATCCTCCGGATTACGGTGGGGTATTTGATCTTTTTTATAAGATCCGGGCGCTTCACCAGGAGGGGATTAAGATCCGGTTGCACTGTTTTGAATACGGAAGGGGCGAGCAGCCGGTACTGAATGAATATTGTGAAAAAGTATTTTATTATCCGCGTCGCACGGGCCATAAAGGCTTTTCTCACAAGCTACCCTACATCGTTTGTTCCCGTTCGAGTCCCGAATTGCTGGAAAGATTGCTGGAAGATGATTTTCCCGTTCTCCTGGAAGGCGTGCATTGCACCTATCTCCTGAACGATGCCCGTTTTGGCGATAGAAAAGTATTTCTTCGCCTGCACAATGTGGAATCCGTTTATTACAAACAACTCGCAGCCTGCACGTCATCCTGGTTTAAGAAACTGTATTACCTGCATGAAAGCTCCGTGCTAAAAAAATATGAACAGCGGATCGCATCCCGATGGCCCCTGATGGCCGTAACCAGGTCGGATGCCGAATCGGCAAGAATTTCGTACCGCGCAAAAGAGGTGCTGGTGATTCCGGTTTTCCTGCCTTATCAAAATATCAATTCACCGCAGGGCACGGGTTGTTATTGCCTCTATCACGGGAATCTGTCAGTGGAAGAAAATGAAAAAGCAGTATGCTGGCTGCTGAATAATATTTTTAATGAACTGAATCTGCCACTGATCATAGCCGGAAAAAATCCTTCTTCCCGTTTGCGGAGGCTCGTGAAGCAGGCACACAATGCCTGCATCATTGCCGATCCTTCAGGACCAGAACTTCAGGATATAATTGCCAAGGCACAGTTGCACGTTATACCTTCATTCAATAACACCGGCATCAAATTGAAATTGCTGAATGCACTTTTTAACGGACGACATTGTGTGGTGAATGCTGAGGCGGTGGAAGGTACCGGTTTGAAAGAAGTCTGTCATGTTGCCCATGATGCGGAACAGTTCAGGGATACCATTGAAGCGCTTTACGAGCGTCCATTCACCCTGCTTGACTTACAGTTCCGGCGGGAAAAATTGCTGATGCAATACAACAATCACCGCTCCGCCATCAAAATCATAGAACGGATATGGTAGCATTATCGGTTACCCTGCCCATTTCCGTTCTCAGGGTTCTGGCGGGAAATTTATTCACCACCCGGTAATCGTGGGTTGCCATCACCACCGTTGTTCCGTATTCTTTGGAGATCTGAAACAGGAGCTGCATAATTTCGTCGGACGTTTCCGGATCGAGGTTTCCGGTGGGCTCGTCGGCCAGGATCAATTTGGGAGAATTTAACAGGGCGCGGGCGATATCCACCCTTTGCTGCTCGCCGCCACTCATTTCATAGGCCATTTTAAATCCCTTGGACTTTAATCCCACCTTATCCAGTACGTCGCTGATTTTTTCATTCATCAGCTTCTCATCTTTCCATCCTGTTGCGCGCAGTACGAATTTGAGGTTATCATTCACGTTGCGGTCGGTGAGCAATTGAAAATCCTGAAACACCACGCCCAGGTTCCTGCGCAGATAGGGCACTTTCTTCCAGGTCATCTCCTTTAAATTGAATCCGGCCACGATGCCCTCTCCTTCCTTCATCACCAGGTCGCCATACATGGTTTTCAGGAGACTGGATTTCCCCGTACCGGTTTTACCGACGAGGTAAACAAATTCGGATTTGTTTACCACCAGATTCACTTTTTCAAGGATCAGGTTGTCGCCCTGGTAAACATTCACATTTTTGAGCTCAACAATTGCTTCTGCCATATTCCAAAGTTAAAGGGCAACAGGCAATGGACAATGGGAACCCGTAAATTATCCCGGCCTCTTGCATCTGAAAAATAAAATGAATATCTTAACGTTAGTAATCCATCCACTGAAAATAATCGTACCTGCCATGAAATCCGCGCACAAACCCTTTATTGCCGTTGTTGTTTTGTCGTTAATCATTCTCTACGGACTAATGGCCATTATTGGCTCCTGATTCCCCCATGCTTATTTTTTTAACCGGCCGGTTTAACTTCATAAACCGGGCTGAACAGGTATAATTTGCCCGTTTGAATTTCGGTGCATTCAATGCGTTTCCGGATCTGCTTTCCCTTTTTAAACATGCGTCCGTCCATGGTTCTGAACAGGGCCCCCTCCCGTAATTCTTCCACCAACAGCATGCTCTTGTCGGTATCGTATTTTTTTAACACCCGGGTAAGCTGCGTGTCCGAACAGCTGCTTGCCGGCAGGTCGTGCAGCGATTTCAGCAGCACCCCGAGAATATCCACCGGAAATAAGTCCATGCGGATAAAATCCTCCAGTACCCGGCGGTAGGCCAGTTTCCATTCCTTTCCATGCGAAACCACCCGGTTTCCGTATTGCTGAAACGTAATCAGGTGGCCAAGTTCATGAATCAGGGTGATCAGAAAGGCATATTTATTCAGGTTTCCGTTCACGCTGATGCGGTGATGGTCTTCCTGGGTGGCGTGCCGGTAGTCGCCCAGCACGGATTTACGCGTGCGGGTGATGGTCAGGTGGATCTTATACGTATTCAGGTATTCATAAACCGTGGCTGATGCACCCTGCGGCAGGTAGTTTTCCAGGTGATTGAGAGGTGCTTCCCGTTTAGGCATTTTTGTGCTTGCTCTGTTGCATCACCAAACGGACTTCAGTGAATGTGTAAATAAGGTAAAGACCGAAGCAGCCGAAAAGTGCGGGCTTGTTCAGGGCCTGCTTAAATCGGGCAATGTAAAAAAATGCGGCTATACTGATCAGAAAAAGCTTTAACAGCACGGAACTGTAAACCAGCCTCAAAAAAACCTGAACGTTTTTATGATGCAGCGCCCGGATACCCAGGCGGCAGGAATACCATCCGATGGCAAATATTAAGGCATTTCCAATTAACAAAACCCGGAAATCCACCATGGTCAGGGAAAAGAGTGCCCATGCGGCCCCAAAAAGGGCCGATAGGCCAAGGAACAGGTAAATCAGTGTCAGAGATCCTTTGAAGACGGGATTGTTTTGCATGTACCGTTATTGTGTAACCGGAATGCAAAATTAATCAAACGGCCAGTGCGGGCAAAGCAATTCCTTTCCCGCTCTTCCGGCAGATGAAAGTCCGACACGCCCGTATCAGGATATGGCTAAAGGAGTAGATTTTTGAAAACCATCTTTCCGGATGTCCGGGCTGGATTTTGAATTCAGATTCTTTGGTTCCTCCTGCGTCATGTGACACTGTCCGTTGAATGTGGCTGCCGGTTCAATCTGCAACTTGGCAGAATACAGGTTACCGTT
>DASRLM010000354.1:0-2298 GCA_035648455.1 Puia sp.
GATGTAACGGATATGAATCCGACCATGACCGCCAATATGATCCTGAAATTATATCCGAAGATCATTGTCGGCATTAAGGCGGCACACTTCTGGGGCGATTTTACACAAGTTGACCGTGCTGTGGAAGCAGGTAAACTGGCAAATGTTCCGGTGATGGTAGATTTTGGCGAACACCATCCACCGAATTCCATTGAAGAATTGTTTTTTAAGCATCTTCGTCCCGGAGATATCTTCACCCATACCTACGCGAACGGTTTTACGGATCGGGAAACCGTTGTGGATCCTACTACCTGGAAGGTTAAACCTTTTGTGTTTGAAGCCCAGAAGAGAGGAATTATTTTCGACGTAGGTCATGGCGGCGGTGCCTTTTCCTGGAAACAGGCAGTTCCAGCCATACAACAGGGATTTCTGCCAAATACCATCAGCTCCGACCTGCATACGCAAAGTATGAACAGCGGGATGAAAGATATGGCCAACCTGATGTCTAAATTCCTGGCCTTAGGTCTTACCCTCGGGCAGGTCATCGAACGTTCCACCTGGAATCCGGCCAATGTTATTCACCATCCTGAACTGGGAAACCCGAGTGTGGGATCTGACGCGGATGTTGCGGTATTCAGCCTGCAAAAAGGTGATTTTGGATTTCTTGACGTCCGAAGAACAAAACTGATGGGAAAGGAGAAACTACAGGCCGAACTAACGATCCGTGCAGGAAAAATCGTTTGGGATCTGAATGGCATAGCATCCCCTTTATGGGATGCCAAATCTCCGGACAGCAAAACTGAATAAGATATTTTGGCGGTAAGCCGGATTAAAAGTCACGATTGCCACCTTCCCATGGTTATTTTTTGATTGTCAACCTGCTGTTGCCTCGCGTATATTATTACCCCAATACCCGGGGCAATCCCATTATACAATGCCATTGCGATGATTAAGCTGATCAATTCAGCTTTTTTGCAAATACCCTGCCGTCGAATTGTTCGAGCTGGAAGCCCGATACTTTACCCGTTTCATCCGTCTTAAAGTGAACCTTGATATAAACCCCTTTCACATAGAAGTCTTTATCCGTTTCTGCGTCCAAAACCATTTTCATCGGCTGTGCAATCAATTTACCCGCTTCTTTCAACAGGTGCAGGGTGTCCGTGCCGATCAGATACGCGCCTGTGTACCGGTCCAGGATGGAAGACGCGAGCTTTAGTGAGGGTCGTTCGAATACCCATTGCAATCCGCGGGCAAATCCTTCCGGCTTGGTACCGGCATGCCCTGTATTATCCAGGATCAGGGTCTGGAGTTCCAGGCCTTTGACTTTTTTTCCCTTTAGGCGCGTTACGAATTGTTGAAAATCGGCAACGTTCGATTCCAGTCCGCCTATCCCCATAAAAAGCCGCACGGGCGTGGTGGAACCATGTTCTTCATATTTTTCTTCGCTGTTGCGGAGAACGCCATGGTCCCATCCCAGGGCGGGGCTGGTCAGAACATAACGGTGAAACAAAGAAGGATCATTAAAGAGTGTATATAAAGTAAATAATCCGCCGAGGGAACTCCCGATCAGCGTACGGTCGTCTGTTACGCGGTATCTGGAGCTGATAAAAGGGATCAATTCCTTTTTTATAAATTCCAAAAATTTCGGACCATTGCCTGACCCCGGCATCTGGTCAATATGGGTGGGCGTAAAATCTTTCCCTCTCAGGTCGCCGGCGTTCGGATCTTTTCCACCCCAGGTGATGCCCACCGTAATGAAGGCCGGGAAAAAACCATCATAATACTGTCCGCCATAAATGCCGGTAAGCAGCGGGAAATCATATTGCCCGTCCAGCAGGTAAACGACGGGATAGCTTTGCGCTGAATCCCGCTGATAATTAACCGGAAGATTAATATAGAGCTGGTATTCCTGTCCAGCCACCACGGAAGAAGTAAACTTCAACACCTGCGTATAAGGGATTTCGACACGCGGAGGCTGCACATCGGACTGGGCATTCGCGGTAATCTGCAGGGCAAAACAGGAGAGTCCTAAGAAAATGGTCTGAAGGAATTTTTGTTTCATGCTATTTACCAGTCTCGTTATAATCAATCACAGCAAGCCCTGCATCCGCGTTCTTCGCATACCAGCCATGACCGTATTCGAGCAGGTATATCTTTCCGTCGGGTCCGGTCTCCATGTCAATCAGCGCGTTGAATTTCGAATGTTCCAGGAAGGGTTCGATGCTGTCAAAATCACCATTTGGTTTCATGGTGACCACTTTGATCCAGTCCCGGATCCAGTCATAGATAAATAATTTCTTATCGTAATAGTCGGGATAC
>DASRLM010000355.1:0-8371 GCA_035648455.1 Puia sp.
CCTTTTCACCATGCTGTATCATTTGTTTTACGTGGTTTCCGATTTTCAAAATCTCCGAAGACTTTAGCGTCTTCGGAGATTTTGAAAATCGGAAACCACGTAAAACAAATGATACAGCATGGTGAAAAGGTGTACAATTACACCACCGGTGATTTTGATCCTTCGGTTTTTCCCATTCCAAAACAACTGGAAGAAGAAATTGTACAGGCATACCGGGAACATCTCACCAATTATCCGATGGCGGAGGGAAACCCTGACCTGAGGCAGGCCATTAAACGGTATATAAAAGAATTCCAGGGGCTGCATTATGATGAAAATGAAATACTGGTGGCTTCGGGCGGCCGGCCATTGATCTTTGCTTTATTCCTGGCGCTATGTGACCCTGGTGATACTATCATTTATCCCGTTCCGTGCTGGAATAATAATTACTACACCCATCTCGTATCCGGTAATGCCATCATTGTTGAAACGAAGGAAGAAAATAAGTTTGTGGTACAGGCAGAGGAAATAGAACCTTATATTGAAAAAGCTACTTTACTCGCTCTTTGCTCTCCGCAGAACCCCAGCGGCACTTTGTTTACGAAGATTGAGATGAAAAAAATATGTGACCTCGTGGTCAGGGAAAACAAAAGAAGGGAGGGTCGTAAGAACTTATACCTGCTTTTTGACCAGCTATATTCCCAATTGGTGCACGGAGATACGAAACATTATAATCCTGTTGACATTAATCCCGAAATCAGGCCATACACGATAACAGTAGACGCGATAAGTAAATCGTTTGCAGCAACGGGGATCCGAGTTGGCTGGTGTCTGGGGCCGGAGACATTAATTCATAAAATGAAAGTGTTGTTGACGCATATAGGAGCCTGGGCACCTATGCCGGAACAAAAGGGGCTGGCCCGTTATCTGAACCAGCCTGCGGCTATTTTTGCTTTCATGAATAATTTCAGGCTACAGTTAGCCCAGCGGTTGCAGGCTTTATATTCAGGCATTATGCAGCTTAAAGAGGAGGGATATCCAGTTGATGCAATTCAACCGGAGGCAACTGTTTTTCTTTCCGTTAAAATAGGGCTAATCGGCGCAATAGTTAAAGACGGAAAAGTCATCCAAAATGCAGAAGAATTGACCGGGTATCTTTTAGCAGAAGCAAAAATTGCGCTCGTTCCTTTTTATGCTTTTGGTTGTCCCGGAAATGAAGCATGGTTCCGGCTAAGTGTGGGCACCTGTAAAGTTGCAGAAATACCCACTGCGCTCAACGGGTTGCGCTGCGCCATGGATCATTGCGAACTCGTTCCTGAAAGGTCAACTGAAGTTTATAATCTTTAAGTTGGATGAACTCCGGATTGCTGAAAAGCAATATTATTTACAACACGTGGTAGCTCCCCGTCCCATTGGCTTTGCGTCCACCCTGGATAAGGCGGGAAGGGTAAATGTAAGCCCTCGGTATGGATCAACTCCCTTCAAATATCAGGAAAAGTACTGTTCTTTCCGGAAATCATCTCGGGCTGCTGGCCAACGTGGAAGCGGTTACAGGCGTTACAGCATTGCCGGAAAAATTTACTTATGAAGTACGAAAAGAGTGCTATCCCAACTCATGAAGCTGCCTAGAGGCTTTTGCATGACGGTAAAGTTGATTGGGCCTGGCAGGTGTTGCTGTTGGAAAACACCAGTTTGAATCGGCCTATTTGCTGGCAATAAAGTTATACAGAGTAGCCAATCGATTTAATTCCACCAGATTTTTACACCGCAGCTTCTCAAAGATCCTTGCTTTATGGGTGCCTATAGTGGAGGTATGCAGACATAAGTATTTACCAATTTGCGAAACAGATTTGCCCGATACAAGATGTTTTGCGATTTCAGTTTCGCGTGGTGATAGCAATTCAAACGGGTTGCGGAGATGGTTTCTTTTACTCAGCGCTCCTTCCGCAAACGCCTGCGTTAAAGATGGGCTTACGTATCTTTTGTTGCCTGTTACATTTTCGATAGCCTGCATGATCTCGTCTGTGGAGGCTCCCTTATTCAAGTATCCCATCACGCCCAGGTTTAAGTATTTTTTTGCATACATTTCTTCCGGGCTCATCATACTGAATATTAATATCCTGGAATCAGGCTTCAGACCGAGAATGTCGTTAACAAGATGGATACAATCGGTATCGGGCATATTTATGTCAAGGATAATAATGTCATACGAATACTCCTTTATCATTTCAAATGCTGAATTTCCATCATACGCTTCGTCAATATATGCATGGGGCATTGTATTTTGAATGCATATCTTTAAACCTGCTCTTACTATCGTATGGTCGTCCGCAAGTAATATTCTAATCATTTTCTAATTTTCTGTTCTGCGTATTCATAATACATTTGATGGGCAAGAAGCGTCGCTACCAAATGATCATGTGACCTCATAGATTCTCCTTCCCTATCATAAACCTTTGAGACAATAAAATTGGCGAGATCATAATTTTCAGGCAGAAAATACTGCAGGTCCCGGCGGCTGTCTCCTTCTTTGTAGTAGGTTACAAAGTCCCGGTTTTTCTCTGTAAATTTTTGTAGCTTATTGGTTTCCTCCTGCCAGAAAGAGGACCGGATCGCAACATCCCCGTCAGGTTCGTAAGAAAGTGCGAGATAAACCATGGGAAGGTATTCAAGGTAGCAAGTAAATACCTGCCCGGATTCCGGTAAAGGCAAATGCCAGCATCTTTCGATACCGGCAAGCATTTTCGCGTGCAGGGTCTGCCATTTTTCCGTCATAGCTTATTTTTTTAAAAAGAAGGGGACTTACACCCCTCTGGCACTCCTTCTGCCTCATGCAACAATGAAAAAAACTATCTTCCTAATTAATTTTATTGTCATGTATAAAAGCATCCAGTCCACACTGCAACCACTCGCGATAATTTTTCTCATTCGGCGTATAGCCTACGGGATGATTCATCAGTTTTTGTCCGGGGTTGAGAATTACATATAAAGGCTGCGTCACCTGGTTAAAATTCTCCTGTTGAAAGGTTGCCCATTTATCCCCTATGGTTCGAATTTCCTTCTCTCCTGAATTACCCCTGAAAGTGAATTGAGCTGCCGCAGGTAACTTACCCCGGTCATCGACATACAGGGAAACCAGGATAAATTTGTCGTTTATCAGTTCTGCTATGGCTGGTTTGGTCCAAACCTGTTCCTCCATTTTCCGGCAGTTTACACAGGCCCAGCCGGTAAAGTCTATCAGGATGGGTTTGTGTTGCTCACGCGAAAGGCGAAGTGCGGCATCATAATCATTGATCACTTGTGATTCCACTCCCCCGTTATGCGTATGCTGCCTGCTATAGACACTATAATTCAGCGGCGGCGGGAAGCCGCTCAGTAACTTCAAATTGGCGAGGCTGCTATTGGTAAGTCCCGGCAGCATATATACAGCAAAAGCAAGAACGATCACCCCCGCAATCCTTCTTCCGGGTGATATCCGGGGAACATTATCCTTGCCTGCAATGTAGAGTTCTGTCCGCTGCCTCCTTTTAAACACGCCAAGCAGGTAGAGCGATAATGCCATTGCAATCAGTATCCACAAACCTATAAATACTTCTCTTTTGAGCAGTCCCCGGTGGGTTACCAGGTCGGCGTTGGACAGGAATTTTATAGCAAGCGCCAGCTCAACAAAGGCCAGTGATTTTTTTACTACTTCCATCCATCCCCCGCTTTTCGGTAATGTCTTTAGCCAACCCGGGAAAAGAGCAAAGATGGCAAAAGGGAGTGCCAGTGCCATCCCAAAGCCCAGCATTCCCGACGTCAACTGCCAGGCCCCGCCTTCCGAAGAAAGAGAACCTACCAATAAAGATCCCAAGATCGGGCCGGTACATGAAAAGGATACAATGGCAAGGGTCAGTGCCATGAAAAAAATGCCTCCCCGGCTCCCGGTGGAATTAGCTATCGCCGGCGGTAAGCTTACATTAAAAATTCCGAAGAGCGATAGGGCAAATAAAATAAATATGATAAAAAAGAAGATATTGACCCAGGCGCTGGTGGAAATCGTATTAAACAACTGTGGGCTGATATTTCCTAAAAGATGGAAGGGTACCGAAGCCAGCACATAAATACCGGCGATGGAAATGCCATATAAAATGCCGTTTTCGATGGCACGCTTTTTACTTTTACCCAACCCTGTAAAAAATGAGACCGTTACCGGGATCATTGGGAAGACACAAGGGGTGAGCAAGGCAAGCATGCCTCCCAGGAATCCCAGGAAAAAAATAGTCAACAGGCTCTTGGGCGAATTGGACGTACCACCGCAGGACGAAGCCGGATGATCCAGGTCTACACTAACTAATGTAAGCAGACTGGTGCTGGCGGCCATTCCTCCCTCAAGACTTACTTCCACGGTGGTATCAAGAGGAACGAAAGAAGTATTATCCGAAGCAAACCCTTTTATCAACAGGAGAAAGGAAGCAGGAACGGTCCCTTTTATGGTGACAGGCTGCGCCAGCGTAACTGCGCCGTTATATACTTTCACAGGCTTATGGTCAAAAAGCGGGTCTTTCAATACCTGGATAGAGTTACCACCGGGCGATTCCTTACCCGACCTGAGGATGCTTTCATTGTTCCATTGAATGCTTACTTGTTCCAGCCCCTTCGCCGTATCAGCGGTGGCATACACGTGCCATCCTGTTTTAACCGCACCGGTTACTTTAATAAGATAGGTGTTTGGGGCGGTTTTCTCTGCAACGGCCCTCCAATTGACAGGGTTTTGTGCCTGCGACACATAAGAATACAGCAAGGCAATAACAATAAGCTTACTCTTCATTTTTTAATAATTAGGCGCAGGGGTAAAAGGGCCCTTCTTCAGGATAATTACCGATACGCCCTCCATATGAGTTAACCGGGCCGCCAAAATATCTGTTCTGCTATCACTATAGTAGCTAACTTCTATTTGCAGGGCGGAACTGGCCTTGTTGTAGACAGCAGTCTCGATTAACAAATTCATTTCCCGCAGTATGGCCATTACGTGGTTTTCGACCAATGGATCATCGTTATATTGAACTAATATTGTTTCGACGGGCCTCTTATCACCATATGAACCCGGCAGATTGCCGGCATGTGACATGGGCATTGCAGTTAAGTAAAAGAATACCAGGACATACCTTCTCATACGCATGGTTATGTATAAAGACTGTTCAAACGATCATTAGTACTACCGCCGTAATAATTAATCTCAAAAGAGTGGCGTCGCTTTCCCCTTGGTGTCCCCAGTTTCAGCATTCGCTCAAACTGATGGGTATCGCCAGCGCCAGACCACCATCAGCAGTTTCTTTGTATTTGGTATTCATGTCCAGGGCGGTATTCCACATCGCTCTGATGACATCGTCGAGTGAAACCTTCGCATGATCCAGTGAACTTTGCAAGGCCAGTTGGGAAGCGGTAATCGCTTTAATAGCCCCCATGGTATTTCGCTCAATACAGGGAATCTGCACCAGCCCGCCAACCGGATCGCAGGTCAGTCCGAGATGGTGTTCCATGGCAATTTCAGCAGCCATCAATACCTGCCCGGGCGTTCCGCCCAATACTTCCGTTAAACCCGCGGCAGCCATCGCTGAGGAAACACCGATTTCTGCCTGGCAGCCGCCCATGGCCGCAGAAATAGTGGCTCCTTTTTTAAAAACGCCGGCAATGGCTGATGCCGTTAACAGAAATTGAATAACACCCTCTTCAGATCCGTTACAAAACACCACATAATATTGCAATACCGCCGGGATGACCCCTGCTGCTCCATTCGTCGGAGCAGTGACCACCCGGCCGAAGGAAGCATTTTGTTCATTAACAGCCAGCGCAAAACAACTTACCCAATCCAGTGTATATTTAAAATTATTGCCGCCTGAACGAATCGCCCCGATCCATGTTTGGTAGTGATCAAAGTTTTGGCCGCCCAATAATTTTTGGTTAAGGTCGGCAGCACGGCGTTTCACCCGGAGGCCCCCCGGTAATATACCCTGGGTATAACAACCCAGGAACATACTTTCTTTCATCACCTGCCAGATGTGTAAAAGGGCCTGCCTGGTTGCGGGCTCATCCCGCCAGCTCAGCTCATTCTCCATTACCATTTCAGGGATGCCAATCCGGGTGGTAGCGCACCAGTGTAAAATATGGTGACCGGTTTCAATAGGGAAGCGCAGGGGCACGCATCCTTCCTTCATGTCTTCATTTTCCTGTTGGATAAAACCACCCCCAACTGAATAGTAGGTTTCCGTAACCTCCAGGCCATTTTCCAGCACGGCTAAAAAAGTAAGCCCATTGGGATGAAAGGGCAGGGATTCCGGGACCAGGATAATATCTTCCAAAGGATGAAAACGCACTTCATGCCGGCCGTCCAGCAGCAATTTTTTTGTTTCCAGTATGTGACGGATGGCCGGGTCAAAGAGGCCCAAATCGAATGTTACCGGGTCTTCCCCTGATAATCCTAACTGCAGGGCGATATCAGTTCCATGTCCCTTTCCGGTTTTGGCTAAAGACCCGTACAAGGTTATTTGCACTGTGTTTACTTTAGTGAGTAACTCATTTTTTTTCAATACCTGCAAAAACTGCTGCGCGGCTCTCCACGGGCCCAGCGTATGAGAACTGGACGGGCCAATGCCGATTTTGAAAATATCCAAAACTGAAATGGACATAATAATTTTATAAAAATGTTTCCAGTTCCTCCACCATATTCCTGCTGCCAATAAAGAAGGGTGTTGTTTGATGTAACGTTTCCGGCACCACATCCAGGATGCGTTTCCGGCCGTTCGTTGCCTTACCCCCCGCCATTTCGATAATAAAGGCAAAGGGATTGCATTCGTAGACCAACCGTAACTTACCACCGGGATGGCGGTTGGTAACCGGATATAAAAAGATCCCGCCCTTGACCAGGTTACGGTGGATATCCGCCACCATGCTCCCGGTATACCGTTGCGTGTACGGGCCACCGTTATCCTCACCTCTTTGCTGGCAAAGGGCTATATACCTTTGAACATCTTTTTGGTATTGAAAAAAATTTCCATGATTCACTGAATATATTTCCCCCGAAAGCGGGCAATGAATTCCGGGGTGGCTAAGGGTAAATTCACCCATGGAAGGATCGAGGGTAAAACCATTGACGCCGCGCCGGGTCGCATATACCAGCATCGTGGAAGAACCATAGATGATATAACCTGCCGCAACCTGCTTATCACCTGTCTGCAAAAAATCTTCCTTTTTACAAGGGGCTCCCTTTTGAGACACCCTCCGGTAAATTCCGAATATGGTGCCAATAGAAACATTTACCTCGATATTGCTGCTTCCGTCAAGGGGATCCAACACACAGACGTATTTCGATTGATTGGATATCATCTCATCAAAGGCAATAAAGTCATCTAGCTCTTCAGAGGCAACCCCCGCACAACTGGTACCTCTTTGCAACACGGACAAAAACTGGTGATTGGCAAACAGGTCTAATTTTTTCACCCTTTCCCCATGTACATTGACGGTGCCTGCATCACCTAATATATCTACCATACCCGCCTTATTTACTTCTACGTTCACTCTCTTGGCGGCCAGGGCAATATCACGCAACAGGTTACTGAGTTCCCCCGTGGCGTGGGGAAGGCCGCGCAATTCCTGTTTACGGAACTCTTCCAGTGTAAGCACGGTTCGGTCAATAATCATACACTCAGGGATTCGGTGACGGGCTCTGCCAACCGGCTTTCAATGGCATGGATGGCTTTGATCGTCTTGATGATGGAATCAGGCGTGACAGATATTGAATCAATCCCTTTTTCCACGAGGAACTGCGCAAAATCCGGGTGATCCGAAGGCCCCTGGCCGCAGATGCCCACCTTTACCCCGCAGGCTTTCGCACTGTCAATGAGCATGCCCAGCATGGCTTTGACAGCGCCATTCCTTTCATCATACAGGTGTGCCACCAGTGAAGAATCGCGATCAAGCCCCAGTGTAAGCTGGGTCAGGTCATTGGAACCAATCGAAAAGCCATCAATGTGTTTTGCAAATTCTTTTGCAAGTAAAATATTCGATGGTATTTCTGCCATCAGGTACAACTGCAGCCCCTCTTTTCCCTGCCAGAGGCCGAACTCTGCCATCGTTTCTTTCACCCTGATTAATTCATCAACCGTCCTGCAAAAGGGAATCATAACCGCTACATTGGTGAGTCCCATCTGTTCTCTCACCAATTGGATGGCTTTACATTCCAGCCCGAATGCAGCCTTATAGTCCGGGGAGTAATAGCGGGAAGCGCCCCTCCATCCGATCATTGGATTTTCTTCCTGTGGTTCAAAAAATTCGCCTCCCAGCAGGTTACGGTATTCATTACTTTTAAAATCCGAGAAACGGACGATGACTGTTTCCGGGTAGAAGGCAGCCG
>DASRLM010000356.1:0-3356 GCA_035648455.1 Puia sp.
CCTGCACCTGATAGGTATAAGCCACCTTCGTGTCCAGCCACTGCACTTTTTCTGTAAAACGGCTGGATGAAGTAGCATCTGTTATGCTTCTGGCTACTTCATTCAGGTTTAGTCCCATCTGTGCAAGCCGGAACCGGTCAATATGCATGCTGATGGTTGGAAAATGAAGGGGCTGGGCAATTTGCACATCCCTCAGGTAGCCGATTTGCTTCAGCTTGCCGACAAGTTTCGCGGAATAATCTTTTATATTATCGAAATTTTTTCCCGCCACGCGTACCTCAATGGGTGTTGCGGCACCCTGGGCCATAATCTTTTCCGTGAGTTCAATGGGTTCAAAAGAAATATTGACTGCAGGATATGCCGCCTGAATGTTGGCCCTGAGTTTATCCTTTAACTGATCCAAATTTACCTTGTAAGATTTATCGAGCTCCACTTCCATAACGGCCTCATTGGTGCCGCTGTTGAAAATATACAAGTTGCTGGTTCCGTAACTGCTGGGAACCAATCCGACATAGGTGGAGCTAATGGCTACATGACCATTTACGGTTGAATCCAGCACTTTCAGTATGCCGTTCACTGTTCTTTCCGTTTTCTCCAGCCTGGTTCCGTCTGGTTCTTTGATCCGGATCTGCAATTCACCGCTGTTGGATTTGGGAAGCAGGTCCTTTCCGATGACTACGAAACAAATGCCCGCTGCCGTAAGAGAAAGAATGACGTATAAGGAAACGATCAGCTTTCGTTTCGGCATCCATTTTTCCAGTGCGCGGGTCAGCTTCATTTTTATCCGCTGAAAAAATCCATTTTCCGAGGAATGGCCCGTATCCTCCACGGTATGTTTGGTAACCTCCTTATTTTCGCTGTCATCTAAAGCTAATCCGGCATGGGCATGAAAACCGGTATGTTTGTACCGGAACATGTCTTCCTTCAGAAGCCAGTTGGATATAACAGGAACCAGGGTCTGAGCCGCTATGAAAGAGAAGATCATGGCAAAACCGATGGACAGGGATAATGGAAGAAACATCGCTTTGGGTACACCCGTCATCACAAACGATGGGGCGAATACTGCCAGGATACACAACAGGATCAGCAACAGCGGGAATGAAATTTCTTCGCAGGCATCCATGATGGCCTGGCGTTTCGGCTTGCCCATTTCCAGGTGCTGGTGAATATTTTCAATGGTCACGGTTGCCTGATCAACCAGCACGCCGATGGCAAGCGCCAGTCCGCTCAGCGTCATGATGTTGATGGTCTGTCCGAATAAATTTAAAAACAAAAGACTGCTCAATATGGCAACCGGGATGGTGATGATCACTACCAGGCTGCTTCGCCAGTCCCTTAGGAACAGCAATACCATCAGGCCGGTCAGTATGGCGCCCAGTATGCCCTCGGTCATCAGGCTTTTGACCGAATTCATTACAAACACGGACTGGTCAAATTCGTAACTGATGTTTACATCGTCCGGCAGGAGGCTTTTCATTTCGGGCAGCTTCGATTTCAAATGCTGTACTACATCCCAGGTTGAAGCTTCGGCTGTTTTTACAACCGGTATGTATACGGAACGTTTGCCATTGATCAGCGCATAATCGACCGTAACATCGGCGGCATCCGACACCGTGGCAATATCGTGAATGAAAACGGTGGAACCTCCGCTGGTGACTAAGGGTATATCCTCAAATTCCTGCACATTATCTTCCAGTGAATTCACCGTAGTTACATACATAAGACTATCGATGCGCAGGTTCCCGGCCGGGGTCATGGCATTATTTTTTGCAATGGCTTCCACCACTTCATCCGGTGAAATATTGAAACGCCGTAATTTTTCCGGATCAACACTCACCACGATGGATCTGGAGTTGGCCCCGAAGGGCGGGGGTGCAGACAATCCCGCAACAGACGCAAACATGGGCCGGATGCGGGTGGCGACCAGGTCGTAGATTTCTTTTAAGGACTTGATTTTACTGCTGAATACCAGTTGTCCTACGGGAAGGGAAGAAGCATCAAAACGCACAACTTGTGGCGGGAGTGCCCCCGGAGGGAAAAATTTAGATGCCCGGTTTACCTGCAAGGCCACCTGGGCCGAAGCCTCGGCCATATTGGTATTTTCATAAAACGAAAGTTTGATCAGGGTCAGTCCCTGTATGTTTTTGCTTTCAATATTCTGAATGCCGTTTACATATAAAAACTGATCCTGCATACGGGTTGCAAAAAAGCCTTCCATCTGCTGGGGCGACATGCCGCCATACGATTCGATCACATAGATGGTCGGCAGGTTCAGTTTGGGAAAGATGTCAATGGGGATGGTACGGATGGCGGCTATGGAGAACAATAATAAGCCCATGAACAGTACCAGCACGGTGATGGGTCTTTTTAACGCTGCTCTTACCATTATAATTATTTTATTGAATTGATGAATGGATCGATCGTACCGCCGGACCAGGCTTTATCCAGCTCCGCGAGGTACCAGTCGGCCAGGGTTTCAATGAAATCATTTTGGGAGCGATCCAAAACAAAAGCGGCATTGGTCAGGTCCACCAGGTTCACAATACCGGCCTTATATTGCGCCAGCTCCTCGTTATACACGTTCTGGGCGGCGGTCATCTGAACAGGCAATTCCGATAAGTTGGTTTCTGCCGTTTGAAGAGCACTCGTCGCCTGGAGTGAAGCCGAATGAAGAGCCAGCCTTTCCTGTTGCAGCGCCAGGTCGCTGGCCATGGTTTCGTACTGATAGGTCCTGAGCCTGTCGCGTTTGTGTATACCGTTAAATAAATCGTATTGAAATGAAATCCCTGCCAGATAATTATAACGCTGATATCCGAGGCCGCGGGATAACATTTCATACTGGTCGTCATTCGTGATGCTCGACCCCCTGGCCCAGGTATCGGCCGTTAAAACGAACCTGGGCAGATAGGATTTACTGATCAGTTTCTCCAGCGAAAGAAAGCTGTTCTTCTGACTCACATAATAATCCAGGTAAGGGTTGCTTCCGGTAACTGCCCTTTGGTTGCGTATGCCGGATTGAATATCGATATAGCCTTTGGTGGCCGTGTCAATCTGCAGATTTTCAGAAGGTATGCCGGTCAAAAATGACATTTGCTCCCTGATCTGCATAATCTGACCCATCGTCTGATTGTAAATTATCCGGCTTTTCGATAATTCCGCTTTTGCCAGTGAGGAATCGGAACCGGGTTTTATTCCGGATAAGGTCAGTGCTTTTATCACCGTAAAAATGGTATCATAGCGATCCACATTTTGTTTATTGACCACCAAACGGAACTGGTTCTTCAACAGGCTAAAATACAATTGTGCGGTCTGGATCTTTATCGAATACAGTTCCCTTTCCCGGTCCGCCTGGTACA
>DASRLM010000357.1:0-6184 GCA_035648455.1 Puia sp.
GGCCGTCTTTTCAGAATAACCATGTTGGGTGAATCCCACGGAGAAGCCGTGGGTGTGGTTATAGATGGCTGCCCGGCAGGACTCTCCCTGACCGTGGAGGATTTTCAGAAGGATACAGAAAGAAGAAAAGGAGGCATTCAAAAGGGAACAACACCCCGTCAGGAATCCGATCTGCCTTTGTTTAAGAGTGGGATCTTCAACCACAAGACCACGGGTGCACCCATCACCATTCTTTTTGAAAATAACAATACCCGGTCATCTGATTACGAAAAATTAAGAGCCATTCCCAGGCCGGGCCATGCTGATTTTGTTGCCCATCAGAAATTTGGCGGTTTTGAGGACTATCGCGGGGGCGGTCATTTCAGCGGCCGGCTCACCGTGGCCCTGGTTGCTGCCGGAGTGATTGCAAAAAAATTATTAAAAACCGTGCACACGGAAGTGGAAGCAAAGATCACCGAAATCGGCGGCGTGGCCGATGTGGAAGCGGGTTTGCAAAGGGCCATCGACGCCAAGGATTCGGTTGGCGGTATTGTGGAATGCCGGGTGCATGATCTGCCGGCTTCTTTGGGTGAGCCATTTTTTGACAGCGTGGAATCCCAGATCGCCCATATCGCCTTCGCCATTCCGGCAGTCAGGGGTGTTGAATTCGGAACCGGATTTGCAGCAGCAAAAATGTTTGGCCTGGAACACAACGATGCCATTCAGAATAAAGAAGGTAAAACCCTCACCAATCATGCCGGTGGTGTAGTGGGCGGAATTACCAATGGCAATGATCTGGTGTTGCGTATAGCCATTAAGCCAACGTCTTCCACACCCCGGGAACAGCATACCCTCAATTGGGAAACCGGTGAAATGGAAAATTTTTCGGTGAAGGGGCGCCACGATCTCTGCATCGCCCTGCGCGTACCCGTGGTGCTGGAAGCGGTAACCGCTGTGGTGCTGGCAGCTTTTCTTTTACTGGAACAACGCATCCCCCGGGTTCTCCCGACTTCATAAACTCATTATAGTTGTGATGGAATTATTGACAAACTTCAAACAACGGACACATTAAAGTTCAGTTATTCATTTCGCGATTTGACGTAAGTAATAAAATCGGTAGTGGACTTTTCGAATTTAATATATTGAAGTTGAACGGAGACACCGTCAAAATAAGAAACGGCCGGGTTGACCTGGTGCTAAGTATTTAATATTATCCTTAAACAACCAACAGCACATCCCCCAGATAGCAATATTTTGTTTTTCATGTAATTAGTCGTTTCTTTAAAGATCCGGTTCCCTCTATTCAGTTATTCAACCCAGGTTCACACAGATGAGACAATGCAGTATTATTTTATGGGTGTTTATTATTTCCTCCCTGTTCCTTGTTCAATGCAAAAATAACCGTAACAAACCACCGGAAAAGGACATCTTGGTCAATCCGGCCAAACTTTCCGAAAGAACTACCGAAGATATCCGCAATACCCTGGCTTTTCTGAAAGAAAGCAAGGGCAGGTTAAATGATTCCGTGAATTTTTCCTTCCCCGTGCTGGTAGATAGTTTTTATGAAGCCAACCAGTTCCACCCGTTATGGTTCAGGGAGGACCAGACATTACCTGCCGGTGATTCCCTGCTGAATTTTATTCGGGACGGCCGTTTTCTCGGATTATTTCCGAACGACTATCATTATCGTTTGCTTTCTTTTATTCAGCGTGTTTTTCAGGTTGACAGCAATGCCAGGAAAAACGCGGCCCTGTGGGCCAGGGCGGATCTGCTGATGACGGATGCTTTCTTCATACTGGTCAAACACCTTAAGCAGGGCCGGATACCGTATGACAGCGTGACCCTGAGAACAGATTTAGTATTATCCGATCTGGTCTATACCAGCGCCCTTCAGGATGCGCTTCAACAGGGAAATACAGATTCGGTATTGCATGGCTTCGAACCCAGATACCCGGGTTACGACTCGCTGAAAGCCTATATTCCGGAATTCCTGGCCGGCGCCAGCTTTGCCCCTTATACTTATCTTCCTTATCCTTATACCGATTCCGTCGCCTTTTTTAAATTATTTCAGAAACGCCTGGAAGAAACCGGGAACCTGGCGGACAGTACGCCGGCACTGGATACAACGGGATTTAAAATCGCCATCCGGAAATATCAAAAGAAATACGGGTTTAAACTGACCGGCAGAATTTCCGACCCGCTGATCGATAAGCTCAACAATACGGACGAGGAAAAATTCAAACGCATTGCGATTACTCTTGACCGTTATAAACACCTGCCGGATTCGTTACCCGAAACCTATGTGTGGGTGAACCTGCCATCGTATTATCTCGAAGTCCGGGATCATGATTCCCTCGTGTTTATTTCGCGGGTGATAGTTGGAGGTCCCCGGACCCGGACGCCTGTGCTGACCAGCGAAATCTCGAACTTCATCACGATGCCGCAGTGGACCGTGCCTTACAGCATTATCTTTAAGGAAATGCTGCCTAAGATTCTGGAAAATGTGGATTATCTGGATAAGGAAAACCTGATGGTGGTAGACAAGAATGACAGTGTACTGGACCCCCATACGATCAAATGGTCCAGGCTCAACAGAAACCATTTCCCTTATCTGATCAAACAGAGACAGGGGGACGATAACTCCCTTGGGGTAATTAAATTTAATTTCAGGAATAGGTACAGTGTTTACCTGCACGATACCAATGTGCGGTGGATGTTTGGCAAATCTTACCGGGCCATCAGCCATGGATGCGTCCGGATGAAAGAATGGAAGAAATTCGCCAATTTCCTGGTCAGAAAGGATACCCTGAAATATCCTTCCGACACGCTGAAGGCCTGGGTAGCCCGCCAGGAAAAGCATGTGGTCAGCGGTTTCCAGAAACTTCCGCTGTTCATGCGTTATTTCACCTGTGAGGGAATAGACGGCCGGATCAGGTTTTATGAGGATATTTACGATGAGGACCGCTATTTAAGCCAAAAATATTTTGCGAATAAAAGCGTTGAATAAGAAAGGGTTGTTGGTTGACAGTTGATGGTTGATGGACTTTATGTGGGAATTCACGCCTGGGAGCTATCAACTGTCAACCATCAACCCCTCAATCAATCCTCATGAAAAAAATCATCTTCCTCACCGGATTGCTTGCTACTGTATTACTGTTGCAGGCCCAGCAAAAAGCGCATGCCCCTCCGCATCATGCTTCTAAACACCGGGAAGGTAAGCACGCCGCTTCTCCCGTTAAAAAATACCCGACCCATTTTGGAACGGCCAGCTATTATGCCAACAAATTTGAAGGGAGAAAAACGGCCTGCGGGGAAATATTCAGCCAACAGAAGCTTTCAGCGGCAAGCAACATCATTCCGATGAATAATTGGGTGCGCATTACCAACCAGAGAAACAGGAAGTCAGTTATTTTGCGCATCAACGACCGGATGCATCCAAAAAATCCCCGTCTCATTGATCTCAGCCGTGCTGCCGCCCGCCGGTTGCGTTATACCGGACGCGGTATTGTGCGGGTAAAGGTGGAGGTGCTTGGTTCACACCTGCCCAGGGGCTTTGTAAAAGACTAAAGGACTTACGCAACAGCCTTGTTCACCAGGGCTGCCGCTTCACTTAATAGAATGGCGGATTGCACTTTCAGTCCGCTCTCTTCAATCAGTTTCTTGGCTTCTTCCGCATTGGTTCCCTGCAGGCGAACAATGATGGGTACCTTGATGGTACCGATGGAATGATAGGCATCTATCACGCCCTGCGCCACCCGGTCGCAGCGAACAATGCCGCCGAATATATTAATGAGTATCGCTTTTACTTTTGGGTCCTTCAGGATGATGCGGAATCCGGCTTCCACCGTCTGTGCATTGGCGCTGCCACCCACATCCAGGAAATTGGCGGGTTCGCCGCCGCTGAGTTTGATCATATCCATGGTGGCCATCGCCAGTCCGGCCCCGTTGACCATGCACCCGACGTTTCCGTCCAGTTTGACAAAGTTGAGGTTGTATTTTCCGGCTTCCACCTCAGTCGGATCCTCTTCGCTGATGTCCCGGAGGGCCTCCAGGTCCGGATGACGCATCAGCGCATTGTCATCCAGGTTCATCTTGCAATCCACCGCAATGATCTTTTCGTCACTGGTCTTAAACAATGGATTTATTTCAAGCATGCTGCAATCAAGCCCGACGTAAGCGTTGTACAGATTGCTGACAAATTTTACACAGCTTTTAAAAGCTTCTCCGGACAGACCAAGGTTGAATGCGATCTTCCGTGCCTGGAAGGCCTGTAGCGGACCTCCCGGGAACACCCATTCCTTAAAAATTTTATCCGGCGTTTTATGCGCCACTTCTTCTATATCCATACCGCCTTCAGTACTGTACATGATTACATTCTGCCCTTTGGCGCGATCGAGTAAAATGGAGAGATAAAATTCTTTTACCGGATTCGCTCCGGGGTAATATACGTCCTGGGCCACCAGCACTTTATGAACTACTTTTCCGGCTTCCCCTGTTTGAATAGTTACCAGGGTTCCCCCCAGGATATTTGAAGCAAAATTTCTTACGTCTTCCGCATTTTTTGCGACTGCCACACCACGCTGTTCCGTTCCCCTGATCTTTCCTTTTCCGCGTCCGCCCGCATGGATCTGGGCTTTTACCACGGCAAAGGAATTTCCGGTCTGCACCTTGATCTGCTTATAAGCCTCTTCGGCGGCATTGGCGGTATCCACCGGAATGCCTTCCTGAACAGGAACATGATATTTTTTCAGTAATTCCTTGGCCTGGTATTCGTGCAGATTCATTGCGAAAATTTTACAAATATAATTGTTTTATAAACATAGATTATGGAAGGGGTTATTGCCGAAATTAATGGGGCCATATTAAATCTTATCGCGATATTGGCGTGCGGGTTTCCAGACAAGTCTATTCCATTCTTCATCCGTTTAATTTTAAATGAAAAATCTGTTGTTGGTTCTTGTCCCCTGGTTTGTGCACCTGGGCTCCATACAAATTAAAGAAAAACCTTTAGTTGAAGCGGCCCGCTTTGCTGAAGTTTTTATTCCGGGAGACAGCTCCATAAAAGTAATCGATAATTTTTCTCAGATTAATTCAATTAAGCAGCTTCTGGAAATCTTCAGGGGAAGGCCGGTCTATATAGATATGTGGGCAACCTGGTGCGAACCTTGTTTGGAAGAATTTAAATACAGCGACAGCCTTTATTCGTTTCTTAAAAAGAAACAAATAGCCATGATATATCTCTCTATTGACAAAGAAGATCTTGATGAACAATGGAGAGGGATGATTAAAAGCAACCATCTTTCCGGAAATCATATCCGGGCAAATAAGCACCTGCGGGATGATTTATCGATCCTGATATGGGGAGCTCCGGATGTTTTTTCTATTCCGCATTACCTTTTTTTTGATAAAGAGGGGAAATTGCTGGATAAAAATCCACCCGGACCGGCGACAGATTCAACGTTTCATCAATATTTTGAACCTAAACCGTATACATGAGAACAGGAATAATTCTGCTTTATTTTTTACTGCCGGCTGCGGGCTGTAATCACCGGCCGGTTGCGGCAAAATCGACCGGGAAGGGCGGGGAGACGATTTATAAAAGCGGAACAGCATTGCGTACCGATCTCTATTTGCCTGATGGTTCAGCGGTGCTGATGGGCGCTTCTTCTGTTGTTCGGATTCCGGCAGGATTCAATAGCAGGAACAGGGATGTGTTCCTGGAGGGAGAGGCCCTTTTCGAGGTTGCCTCCCACGATAAGCAACCATTCACCCTGCACACGCGAGCCCTGATCACGGTGGTTAATTCCTCCGCCGCCGTTTTTAAGGCGGAAGGTTTTCCGGCCCAACCCGGCGAAGAAGTCGATCTGATTCGGGGTGAATTAACAGTGAGCCGGACGTATCACTCCAATTCAGACAATGCCCCGGAGAAACTGCATGCGGGCGATATGGTGATGATCAATACCGATATTGACCTCATGGAAAAGGAAAAATATGACAGCGCGGAATTGAAACCATGGACGGAAAAGATGAAAATGAATGAATAAAATGGGTATGAGGGCGGGTGCAATCGTTTGCATAGGCCTGAACACTGCGCTGATGGCCTTATGGGCGGATTGCCAAAAAAAAATTAAAAGCCGAATTAAATCTTTTACCTATCTTAACCACCCGAGACCAACCTATTTTGCTTAACATTTATATAATTTAC